>SLQE01000349.1 GCA_007131635.1 Bacteroidota bacterium
GTAATCGGTATGCCGGAGAATATTTTCGGAAATCCCGGTTATTTCGTTCCCGACGATAATACATGCCGGAAAGATATCCGGGGTGAGTTCATAGTAAGGTATGCTTCCGGAAGTATGTTCCAGTGTGACGATGGAAACATTTTCTCTTTTCAGTTGTTGTATTACAGGCAAGGGATCCGGTGAATATTCCCAGGGAATAGTTTCAACAGCTCCCAGAGCGGTTTTCCGGACTTCGCTTTTTTCAGGTGTGGCGGTGTAACCGGTGAGATACAATTTTTTTAAAAAAGCGCCGTCCGAAGACCGGAAAATGGAACCGACATTATACATACTGCGTATATTGTCCAATAACGCATATAGAGGCGTCCTCGAAGCGGTGCCGATCGCTTCATGGTTTAACCGGCTTTTGGATATCTCGGAATGTGATAATTTTCTTAATCTGTTCATTATTGTAAATATAATAAAAAAATCGTATATTTTAAATCTGTCAAAAATGTGATTATAACTTGAATAAAATGATTATTGCGATAGACGGGACTGCCGGATCAGGGAAAAGTACCACGGCAAAACTGGTCGCCCGTCGGTTACATTACTTACATATTGATACCGGTGCGATGTACAGGGCTGTCGCCCTTGCTGTACTTCAAAGTAATATCGACCCGGAGGATAGAAGTGCCGTCGAAGAATTGACACGTAATCTAAAAATCAGACTGCGTCAATCAAATGGAATTGAGGTTTTACTCAATGACGCGAATATTACCGATCTGATACGAAACAGCGAGGTTACTGCAATCGCCAGTAAGGTAAGTTCGTATGGAGGCGTTCGGGATAAACTGGCGGATGAACAGAGAGAAATGGGTAAAAACGGAGGCGTAGTACTTGAAGGACGGGATATCGGAACGGTTATTTTCCCCGATGCCGATGTAAAATTATTTTTCACGGCCGATATCGAAGAGCGGGCGAGACGCCGGTTGCATGAGATGGCGGATAGAGGTGAAGAGGTCGATTACGATACTATGATAGCCGACCTGGCCTTTCGGGATCACGCGGATTCGACACGAAAAATCAGTCCGCTGAAAAAAGCCGACGATGCCATCACGATCGACACAACCGATTTATCGATCGATGAGCAGGTAGAACTTGCGTTGTCCATTGTCTCGGATAAAAAAAAGCTTCAACAATCAGTGAAAGAGTGAGTATGTTTAAGGTGACGATAGATCAGAATTCGGGATTTTGCTGGGGCGTTATACGTACGATCGAGATGGCGGAGCATGAGTTAGGTAACAACGGTGATTTATATTCACTCGGTGATATTATTCATAATCCGATGGAAATAGAACGTCTCGGGCAAAAAGGGCTCAGGGCAATTTCCGTCGATGAATTAAAAGCTTTAAAAAACACGCGCGTTTTAATCCGGGCACATGGTGAACCCGCATCGACGTATCAGATTGCCCGCGAAAATAATATCGAAATAATCGATGCAACGTGCCCTGTCGTTACTAAAGTACAGGAGCGCATCAGAAAATTTTACGATGACGGGTACCAGATAGTCATCTTCGGTAAAAAAGAACACGCGGAAGTGATGGGACTGGTCGGCCAAACAAACGGAGAGGCCGTTGTTATACGAACAATCGATGAGATCGATAAAGTAGACCTCAGTCGTAAAACCGTTCTTTTCTCGCAGACAACAATGGACAAACCGGCATTTCACCGGCTCAAGGATGCTCTTAAGGGAAAAATCGACGAACTGATCGTCGCAACAATGGAGGATGAAGCGGTCGATTTTCACGCTAAAGATACTATCTGCGGCCAGGTGTCGGGAAGAGATAAAAAATTAAAGCAATTCGCCTCCGATAATGATGTCGTCGTTTTTGTCGCGGGCCGAAAAAGTTCGAACGGAAAGGTGTTGTATTCCATCTGTAAAGAAGTGAATGAGCGTACCCATTTTGTCGAACATGAAAGCGAAATTGATTTCTCATGGTTCGACGGTGCCGAAACAGTCGGCATCACGGGAGCTACATCGACACCGCAATGGCTTATGGAAAAAGTGAAACAACATGTAACAACGGTTGAAGTGTAAGAACATAGAAACATATAATTTTAATATTAATTCACTACATCAATAACCCTAATAAAACTAAAAATATTCCGACCCATGCGGAATATGCGTAGCAGGAGGATTGTTAATGGTCGAAGACTCAAAGACAAATTCCCTAAATAATGTGAACGATTCAGATTATACAGCAGAGGAATTTAAACAACTCGAAGAGATGTACGATAGCACCCTTAACCGGATTACGGAAGGTGAAATCATTAGAGGGAAAATTGTAACTATCAGAGATGATAGCATAGCTATCGATATCGGTTTTAAATCCGAAGGAATTGTTCCTAAATCAGAATTCAGCAATATCGATGAACTCGGCATAGGCGATGAAGTCGAGGTTGTGCTCGAAAACGTCGAGGATCCGGACGGGCAACTTGTGTTATCCAGAAAACGTGCCGATTACATCAGAGCCTGGGAGCGGGTACTGCAGGCATACGACAAAGGTGAAGTATTGCAGGGTAAATGTGTCCGTAGAATCAAAGGCGGGATCGTGGTGGATCTCTACGGTATCGATGCGTTCCTTCCCGGATCACAAATAGATATCCGCCCGGTTCGGGATTTTGATGTCTATATCGGAAAAACAATGGATTTTAAACTGGTCAAGGTTAACCATCCATTCGAGAACGTGGTTGTATCACATAAGGTATTAATTGAAGAAGAAGTCGCGGATCAGCGAAAAGCGATTCTCGAAGGACTCGAAAAGGGTCAGATCCTCGAAGGACACGTAAAAGCCGTTACCGATTTCGGTGTATTTGTCGATCTCGGCGGTGTAGACGGACTTATTCATATCACCGACCTGTCCTGGGGAAGAATTAATCATCCGTCCGAAGTTGTAAAACTCGACGAGACCATTAATGTTGTCGTTCTTGATTTCGACGAAGAAAAGAAACGTATCTCCCTCGGCTACAAACAATTGCAATCGCATCCCTGGGAAAAAATCGACGAAAGATATCCGATCGGTACAAAAGTTACCGGTAAGGTCGTATCGCTCACCGACTATGGTGCATTTATAGAAATTGAAAAAGGAATCGAGGGACTCATCCATATCTCGGAGATGAGCTGGACACAGCATATCAAGCATCCTTCGCAGGTAGTTTCGATGGGACAAATGATCGAGGCGGTGATACTAAATCTCGATGTGAATGAAAAAAAGATATCACTCGGTATCAAGCAGCTCGAACCGGACCCATGGCACGATCTGCTCCAGAAATACCCGGTTGGTTCCAAACATACCGGTACCGTCCGGAATCTTACGAATTTCGGTGTGTTCGTTGAACTCGAAGAGGGCGTTGACGGATTGATTCATATCTCGGATCTTTCCTGGACCAAGAAAATACGACATCCTGGTGAGGTCGTGAAAAAAGGCGACCAGATAGAGGTAGCCATCCTTAATATCGACGTTCAACAACGCCGCATTTCTCTCGGTCATAAACAGATAGAAGATAATCCGTGGGATCATTTTGAAGATGCTTACAAACACGGTATCGAGACCGAAGGTGTCGTCGTACGGATCATCGAAAAGGGATTGATCGTTGAACTGCCGCTCGGTGTCGACGCTTTTGTCCCCGGCTCGCAGCTCTCACACGAACCGATTAAAAATCTGCAGGCAACATTTGAGCCCGGAATTAAAATTCCGCTCAAGGTTATCGAATTCGATAAAGAGAGCAAAAAGATCGTTCTGTCCCTCTTGGAATATCTGAAAGGGAAAGAAAAAGAAGAAGTAGATAAATATACCAAAGATCTGGCTTCGAAAGCGATAACGGTCGGAGAATTATCAAAAGAACAACCTCCCGCTGAGGAAACCGATGATACAAAGGCGGAACTTGAGGCACGCTTAGCCGAAGATCCGGATGAAGGGAAAAAACAGGATACCGTGCAACCCGAAGCTGAAGAGAGCAAAAAAGAGGAAACACAGGATCAAACGGATACCCCTGAAACGGATGAAGAGAAACCAAAGGATGAGGAGAAAGCCGTTGAGGCTGAGGATCCGGGACCTGTCGTAGACGACGAGAAGACGGAAAGCGAAACTGATGAGCAGACAAAGAGCGAAGAAACGGACAGCGAAGAGAAAAAACAGTCTGATCAGTAAAAATATGTAAACCTTACAACAAGAGTTGACCGTCGGTGTTTTCAAAACACACGACGGCAACTCTTTTTTTATAACCTATGAAAAAAGCGGTTTTCCATACACTCGGATGTAAATTGAATTTTGCGGAGACATCCTCTTTTATGCGCCAGTTTAGCGAAAGGGGATTTAGCGTTTCCGACTCAATAGACGAGCAGGCGGATGTGTGTGTCATTAACACCTGTACGGTAACGGAAAAAGCCGATCGTGAGTGCCGGCAAATTGTGCGCCGTGCGCGACGGCATTCACCGCATGCCTATATTATCATCGTTGGCTGCTATGCTCAATTAACGCCGGAAGAAATTGCATCTATAGAAGGTGTTGATCTGGTGCTCGGTAATTCCGAAAAATTTTCAATTTTCGAGTACGCGAACCCGGGATATATAAAAGAGACAACCCCGCGTATACATACCTCGCCGATCGATGAGGCAACCGGATTCGGTCCGGCATATTCGTTCGATATTGCGGGTCGAACCCGGGCGTTTTTAAAAATCCAGGACGGATGTGATTACACGTGTTCTTTCTGTACTATCCCGCTCGCCCGCGGAGAAAGCAGAAGTCAGTCTGTTACTGAATCGGTAAGGCATGCGGAAAAACTGATCGAGGAAGGATTTAAAGAGATTGTGCTCACCGGTGTGAATGTGGGAGATTTCGGACGAAAAAACGATACATCATTACTTGAACTTGTTAAAAAGCTTACGGGTCTGGATGGATTGAAGCGTCTGCGTATCAGTTCAATTGAGCCTAACCTCCTGACCGATACGTTGCTCGATTTTTGGGCATCGTCGGATATTTTAGCCCCCCATTTTCATATACCGTTACAGAGCGGCAGCGATGAAGTTTTACGCCTTATGCGGCGAAGATACACGAGTGATCATTACCGAACATTGATCTCAAAAATCAGAGACCGGTTACCGTATGCCGGTATAGGAGTTGATGTCATTGTCGGATTCCCCGGCGAAACCGAAGAACTTTTTGATGAAACATATCTGATGCTTGTCGATTTAACGGTAAGCTATCTGCACGTGTTTACTTATTCTGAGCGGGAAAATACGCCCGCCGCCGAATCTGCACAGCGTATCAATCCTGCTGAGCGTTCACGGCGAACAAAAATGCTGCGTATTTTAAGTGAAAAGAAAAAACGGGCGTTCATGGAAAAATTCATCGGGAATGAGGTGCTCGTTCTATTTGAAGAATCGGTTAAAAATGGTTACATTAGAGGATTAACACCGGAATATATTCGTGTTGCGGTGCCTTATCGGGAGGGACTTGAAAACTCCGAGGAGCGGGTTCGGATAGTATCCCTGAACGGTGAGGTTGCATACGGAGAACTACTTACCGGGAATTATAAAACCAGGCATACACAGGAAAAACGATCTTCATTTTCGTTACCTGTAGTGAAGGCGTAGAGACAGTGAATTACATCAGAATAATCGGCATCACTATACTACTTTCCATTGCATCGACGTGTCATCAAAACGTACGTGCCCAGGAAACGGTCCCATTCATATCCGAAAATAATTTTTTTAACGAACGTCATGCACATATGGGTATAATGCTCCAAAATGATTATCAACCTGAAAGAAAAAATCCCGGCCTTGCGGTTTTGTTTTCGTTGATTATTCCCGGTACAGGTGAATGGTACGCAGGTAATATCTCAACGGGTAAATATTTAATCGCAAGTGAAATAACACTATGGTTGTCGGTGTACGGCTTTCATTCTTACGGGAATTGGCTGAAAAACGATGCCCGTGCATTTGCCCGGGTTCATGCCGGTGTCGAATGGGCTGATAAAGACGATCAGTTCTTTGTGAATGTCGGCAACTTTATGTCCCGTCATGAATACAACGAGAAGAAGATGCGTGATCGTGATATAGGAGCATTGTATACCGATCCGTTATACGAATGGACATGGGAATCGGATGAAATGCGGAGGGAGTTCCGCGATTTACGTGTTCGCAGCGATAAAATGTTCAACGCTATTAAATTTGTCGGTGTTGCCATTGTGGCAAATCATATCGCGAGTGCCGTACTCGCAGGATATTCCGCACAACGATACAACGAACACATGAAGGATGCTGCTCAGGCACGCTGGTCTTTCGGCATATTGCCCCTTCAGAACGGATTTGTTGCCGGAGTACAACATACCTTTTAAACACTACTTATGGATGATCCCGCACAAGAATCTTCACGAAGATTAAAACTTATCATCGAGTATGACGGAACCGATTTTGTCGGTTGGCAGATGCAGGCTGCCGGAGCAGGACGGACAGTTCAGCAGACAATCCAGGAAGCTTTTCAGACATTTACCGGTTCTGATGCACAGGTTGTCGGTTCGGGGCGGACCGATTCGGGAGTGCACGCGCGCGGCCAGGTTGCCCATGCAATTGTCCAAACCGGACTTGACTGCGAGAAAATTTTAAAAGCTCTCAACGGTATTCTCCCTCATGATATTGCAATTCTGAGCGTTACCGAAACGGACGGTAGTTTTCACGCCCGATATAGTGCTATTGAGAGGAGATATTCTTATACTATCAGTAACGTCCCATGTGCAATCGACAGAAGAGTTGCATGGTATGTTCGTTACCCGCTGAATGTGGTATCGATGAATGAATGTTGCAAACATATAATCGGGGAACATGATTTCCGGGCCTTTACAAGCAGTCAGGCGGAAGTACACCATTACAGGTGTACCGTTACCGCGGCGTTCTGGGAACAACAGGGAACTAAACTCATATTCAGAATCCATGCGAACAGATTTTTACATAACATGGTAAGAGCGCTGGTCGGTACTATGGTTGAAGTAGGACGGGGTTACTACTCACCGGAAGAATTTTCTACCGCGCTTACATCGGGCGATCGAAAATACGCCGGTCCGACCGCACCCCCCGTCGGATTGATCCTGGAGGAGGTACTGTACTCACATGCATGAAATGCTCATTACACTGTTGTTCATAATGATCGCAGCGTTGATTGTGTGCGCCGAGAGTGCGGTGATTAGTCTGTCCAGACGAACCGTACAACGTTTTGCGGCAGAGAAACGAAAAGGCGCTCAATCGTTGCTTTACCTATACAAATCGATAGAAGATTTTGTTTATGCATCAAAATTGGCAACACTTTTTTCCCTTCTCATCGCTGCCGCGATTTCGGGATTGTTTATCGCGCGTTTCTTCGAACCTCATATCCGCAACTTATCGAGTGTATGGTTGCAATCGTTAAGCTATCCTGTTTCGGTGTTCATTGCCGGCATAGTGCTTGTTCTTGTGATACAAATTTTTGTATATCAGTTACCGCGGATAGTCGGTCAGCGTTTTTCTCTCCGGATTGCACTCATTTTTGCTCCGGTACAGCGCTGGGGTATGGTCCTGACGTACCCGATACTCTACCTGACGGCAAGTATCGGCCGTTTGTTCTCCCGCTCATCTGTTAAAGGATATGGAGCGAGTATCTCGAAAGCGGAATTGCTGTATTTTATCGAAGAGGGTAAGAATTCGGGAATTATCGATACCGCCGAGTATGAGATCATTCATCGTGTCCTTGAATTTACCGAAACAACGGCAAAAGAGGTCATGATACCGCGTCCGGATGTGGTTGCTCTCGAGTTAAATACGAAACGAAGCGAAATTATAAAAGTCGTAACGGAAGAAGGTTTTTCGCGGGTACCGGTTTACAATGAAACGATTGACAACATCGTGGGAATTGTCTTTGCGAAGGATCTGATCAGTATGATCGAATATGAAGATACGATTGTTTTGGAAAATATTACACGTCCGGCGGCGTTTGTTCCTGAAACAAAAAAGATCAGCCAACTTTTACGTGAATTCCAGCAGCAAAAAATACATCTCGCGATTGTGATCGATGAGTTCGGGGGTACCGAAGGCATTATCACCCTGGAGGACATAATTGAAGAAATAGTCGGTGAGATACACGATGAATACGATGAAATTAAACTGAGCTATACAAAAGAAACCGACGGAACGTGGATTATCGACGGAGGCATGAACATATCCGATTTCAACGAAACATTCTCCGCGCAGATCCCCGAGGATGTCGACTATGAAACGGTGAACGGATTTCTGCATAAACTGACCGGCAGAATTCCCGACAAAAAGGAAGAGATCCAATTCGGGAATATCAGCTTTACGATTATACGAAAAAGCGAAAGACGGATTGAAAAAATCAAAGTAAAACGATACCATCAAACGAACGAATAACTATGGTTACGTCATGAAAATCGGTATTTTCGGCGGATCTTTTAATCCTCCGCATATTGCTCATCTCATTCTTGCTGAATCCCTCTACGAAAATTTATCTCTTGATACAGTATTGTTTATGCCGTCGTCAACCCCTCCGCATAAACAAAACGATACGTTACTCGATCCGGCAGATCGGCTCAGATTAGTGAATCTGGCGATTGCGGATAACGATCGGTTTTCCGTTTCGGATCTCGAAATCAAAAGGGGGGGGACATCGTACACGATAGAGACTATCACTGCTTTAGAAGATAGCTATAAGGATGCAACGTTATATCTTGTTGTCGGCTTTGATAATCTTGTTACCTTTCATCACTGGAGAGAGTATCGTGCCATACTTGCTCGATGTACGGTGGTTGCAATGAACAGACCCGGAACCGAGATCGGGCATGTCCGAAAGGAGATTCTCGAAAAGACTATCATCGTTGATGTACCATATCTCGATATATCTTCTACAACGATACGGGAAAGGATACGACAGGGGAAATCCATCCGGTACCTCGTACCCGATGCAGTTTTGGAAGAGATCAAAAAGTGTGGGTTTTATGTTTGAAAATCTTGCCCGGCACCTTCAGGATGTTCATAGCAGTGTAGTTTTACATTAACGAAAAATATTACTTAGAGGCAGGTGCCGGGCAAGTTCCTGTTGTTACCCTTAAACATGCCCGTCACGGTTACTGATACTCATTTTTTAATTCCCAACGTATTCATTCCAACTCTTACAGCACGTGACGGGCATGAATTAATTCTGCAGGCAACCCGTCCTCCGCCAGAACATACGCAAACAGTGCCATTGCGATGGTTCCGAGTTCAAGTTCTCTCGGATGCACCGTTTCGAGTGTATCTTTGGCAGAATGATGGAAATCGAAGTACCGTTGGGAATCGGGTAAAAGTCCCACCGCGATTGTTCCCTGCTCGCGCAACGGAATAATATCCACACCGCCGAATCCCTGAATAATCTGATACATACCGAGAGGTTCAAACAGGTACTTATATTTTTGAAAATGTTCTACAACTTGA
>SLQE01000302.1 GCA_007131635.1 Bacteroidota bacterium
GGCATTCTGTGACTACGAGACCGAACTGAATAATGCGCAGCAACTTGCAAAAAAGAAACTTGCAAAAGAAAGAACAAAAGATCCCATAAAACGCAAACGACGACTCGCGGATTTTCTCGTGCGAAGAGGATTTGGATGGGATGTTGTAAGTGTTGTTGTAGAAGAGTTTCTCGATACATGATATGAAGTTAATAGTTATTTGTTATTGGTTAATTGTCGCCGGACCGTAAATATTCGGAACTATTAACCAAATAACAATTAACCATTAACCATTAACTGCTTATTAAAAAATTTTAATTACTATGGCTGAAAAAGAAAAATTAAAGAGTTTCGAGGATCTGGAATGCTGGAAAGCCTGCGTAGAAGTAAGGATATATATTTCAGTATTGATTAAAAATTTTCCGGCTTTCGAGAAATTCGATCTTATAAGTAATATGAGGCGAGCTTCCAGATCCATAACAAGAAATATTGCAGAGGGATATGGAAGGTATCATTTTCAGGAAAATATTCAATTTTGCAGGCAAAGCAGAGGATCTTTATTTGAATTAACAGACGATTTAATTACCGCAAAGGATGATGGCTATATATCAAATGAAGAATTTAATGAGGCCAGGAGTAAAGTTGAGATTGCATTGCGTTTGTTAAACGGCTATATCAATTATCTCGATCGTGCAAAGAGGCAACAATTAACCAATAACAAATAACCATTAACCGCCTCAAGAAAGCAGCACAGAAAAATAAACAATAATCAATAAACAATAATAAATAGGAAATAGCCCCATGAATAAGGTCGTTTTCGACATCGAATCCCTCGCATTCCCGTTCGAATCGTTCGATGCGGAACAGCAAGAATACCTCACGAAGTTCGCACAGAACGAAGAGGAGCTCGAAGATGTTAAATTAAAAATGAATCTTTCTCCGTTTACCGCTCAACTGCTCGCAATCGGTATGTTGAATCCTGATACAAAAAGGGGGAAAGTACTTTTTCAATCCGACATCAAGGAGAGTTTTTTATCGGACGATGGTATGATCGAATTTGTCGCAACCGATGAAAAAGGCATCCTCACGGTATTCTGGGAGGATATTAAACGATACAACCAATTTATTACGTTTAACGGACGCGGGTTCGACTCACCGTTCCTCATACTTCGTTCGGCTATGCTCGGTATCAAACCGAGCCGTACCCTATTGCCGTATCGGTACGATCCGAAAATACATTGCGACTTACTCGATCAGCTGACATTTTACGGTGCGTTCCGCCGGTATAGTCTGGACTTCTACTGCAAAGCTTTTAACATTAAAAGTCCGAAAAGCGATGGCATATCCGGATTGGATATGAAACAACTGTTTGAGGAAAAAAAGTACAAAGATATCGCCATGTATTGTATCGGAGACGTTATCGCAACGGCAAAGTTGTATAAAATATGGAATGAATATGTGAATATCTAATTTTTATGTTAATCTCAAGAAATTGAAAACTATTTTTCCATACAGTTTCCTTATTTTAATTTTGTTTACCGGTTGCAGTCCGGAAGAGGAGATTACGACGATCACATTCAATCTTGGTCGGGACCCGACGGGAGCACATTATGCTATAATCGAGCTCTTTGAGGAAACGTACCCGAACATAAAAGTACAGGTTGTCGAATCCCCGCAGGATGCGTCTCTGCAGCATGACCTCTACGTTACCAGATTTGCCGGTAAGGACAATTCCATCGACGTCATCGCACTCGATGTCATCTGGATTGCCGAGTTCGCGCGTGCCGGTTGGCTTTTGCCGCTCGACGACCTCGCCTTGACATTACCGATGGATGACTTTCTGCCCGGCCCGGTGGAAGCCTGTACCTATCGTGACACTCTTTTCGCAATTCCCTGGTTCACCGATGCAGGGTTACTTTACTATCGGCGGGATCTGTTAAACGAATATGGTTTTGACGAACCCGAGACCTGGAATGATCTTCAGATAATCGTTGACACGATCCGTCGGGATAATCCGCAGATGAACGGATTTATCCTGCAGGCGGAGCAATACGAAGGACTTATCTGTAACGTTATGGAATTTATCTGGAGTCACGGAGGCAGTGTATGGGACGAGAGCGGACACTGGCGTACCGCAACACCGGAGACGGAAAAAGCAATTCAAACATTAATAGATTTCATAAGAACTGATGACATTATACCGCGCGGAGTGTTAACGTACCAGGAAGAAGAAAGCCGGCATATTTTTCAGGACGGGAGGGCTATCTTTCTCCGGAACTGGCCGTATGTATGGGAACTTGCAAACAATCCGGCTACCGGATCAAATGTAGTCGGTAATGTCGGGATTGCGCCGCTACCCGGGGAAAAGCCCGGGCTCCACGCCGCAACGCTTGGAGGCTGGAATCTCGGCATCTCCGCATTCTCCGATCACCCCGATGAAAGCCGGAAACTTATCAGATTTTTCATGGACTACCATCACATGAAACAGTTCTCTTTAGAAGGAGGTCGATTGCCCACACGGATGTCGCTTTACAAAGATCCGGATATTTTACAACGCAGTCCTCACTTCGAAGATCTGTTCGAGGTATTTATCAACGCCAGACCCCGTCCCGTGACTCCGCATTACAGTCAGATATCGGATATTATGCAGGTTAACATTCACCGCGCACTGCTCGGGAGAATCTCCGTGCGTGAAGCGCTGGAGCGGATCGATGCGGAAGTGCTGGCGTTATTCGAGAGGTACGGGAAATGAAGGACAAATACTAATTACGAGTTACGAATTTTTAGAATGAAGAGCAGATCGTATCTTCCATATTATTTTATTGCACCTGCGGCGATTATCATATTCGGTATCGCGCTTTATCCTATTCTGCATACCTTCTATATCAGTTTGCATCAGATAAATCTCAAGTTTCCCGATCTGGGAATGAGCTTTATCTGGTTTGAAAATTATATCCGGCTCTTTCGTGACGTTCGCGCGATGGGGGCTCTTCTTAATACGGTCTTTTTCACCGTATCAACCGTAGCACTGGAACTTGTGTTCGGTATGATCATTGCATTATTGATGGATCGTGCTTTGCGTTTTCGGGGTATACTCAGAGCAACGGTATTAATTCCCTGGGCTATGCCGACGGTCGTTGCAGCTATGTTATGGCGATGGATGTATAACGATCAATCGGGCATAATAAACGCAATGCTCGTTGCAACCGGCATAACGTCGGAGTATATGCAATTTCTCGCGGAACCGGTTCTTGCGTGGACTGCGGTTATCGTAACCGAAGTATGGAAAACGACACCGTTTATGGCACTCCTGTTGCTTGCGGGATTACAGGTGATACCCCGTGAAGTCTACGAGGCAAGTGCAATAGACGGTGCGTCGAAGGTCAGAACGTTTTTTACCATTACGCTTCCACTCATCAGGCCGGTGCTGCTTGTCGCGCTATTGTTCAGAACACTCGACGCATTCAGAGTATTCGATGTCATCTTTGTTATGACCGGCGGCGGACCGGGAAATGCGACAGAGTCGCTGTCTCTCTATACCTATAAAACGATGTTCGGCGCACTGGATTTCGGATACGGATCGGCATTATCTATACTGACCTTTGCCTGTGTGGTAATAATTAGTGTATTCTATATAAAATTTATCGGTACAAAAACACGATGAGATCTTCAAAAAAAAGTAAAATCGGATTTGGTATTTTCGTCACCGTGACGGTTCTTATCATGATATTCCCGTTTGTCTGGCAAACGGTTACCTCGTTAAAGAGTCCCGGTGAAATATTCCGGGTACCCCCGTCGATATTTCCCGACGAATTATATATACAAAATTACAAAGATGTTTTCACGGCGGGCGTACCTTTTCACTGGTATTTGCGCAATAGTGTGATAGTGGCCGGATTGACAACGCTGATTTGCCTGATCGTCGGATCGTTTGCATCATATGTGCTTGCCCGGTTCAAGTTTCGCGGACAGGCACTCTTTCTCGGTTTATTACTTGCCGTCGCGATGTTCCCGCAGGTTGCGATCATCAGTCCGTTATTTTTATTCTTCCGCGATATCGGACTCTTAAATACTTATCCGGGGCTAATCTTACCGTACACAACTTTTGCGCTCCCGTTAACGATCTGGATACTCACGAGTTTCTTCAGGGAACTGCCGGTGGATCTTGAGGATGCCGCACTCATTGACGGGTGCTCTCCCTTTCAGTCATTTTACAGGATTATCGTTCCGTTGGCCGCACCGGGGATGGTAACGACGGCCATTCTGGTGTTTATTTTTGCATGGAATGAATTCCTCTTCGCGCTCATATTCAATACCGCAAATCATATGCGTACCGTAACGGTAGGTATCACGATGTTCCCGGGTCTGCATGAGGTCCCGTGGGGAACGATTTTTGCGGCATCTACGATCATAACATTGCCGCTCGTACTCATGGTACTCCTATTACAAAAACGAATTGTGCAGGGTTTAACAGCGGGATCGGTGAAGGGATGACGGGAGCCCGGCCGCAGGCACTATTTTATAATTCGATCACGTCGCTTCCATCCCGTTCGAGTGCAATCATAACGAGCATGTAATCTTTCAGGTGACGTGTCAGCAGAAAGTTATTTCTTACGTGTTCGAAACCGTTTCTGGCAATGAGCTCCGCGTGTTTGGGATCGTTTAATATATCGATTATTCTTCGGGCTGTGCCCTCGATCGAATGGACGAGGTACCCGGTGACCCCGTCAATGATTTGCTTTCGTATACCCCCTGTTGCCCCGCCGATAACCGGCTTGTTTTTCCACATCGCCTCTGTGACGGTCAGACCGAAACCTTCTTTGATCGACTTTTGCAATACCACGGTCGAGGCTCGTTGCAGGGCATTTATTTCTTTATCACTGTATGCAGGAAGTAAAAGGATTTTCACATCCGGATCGTCTGCCCCCATCTCCTGGACCTCCTGCAGGACGGCCGCTCCCTCGGGATCGTCCGACGCTCCGCCTCCGGCAAGAACCAGTTGCACATCATATCTTTTTTTCACAATCTTATATGCCTGGATTACTCCCACAGGGTCTTTCAAACGGTCGAATCTGGAGATCTGGGTAATGATCGGTCGACCCGGATCTATTGCATATTTTTCGAGTATCGAATCTATAAAACTCTGTTCGAGATCCATATTTTTATCTGCCAGTGGATCGATCGAAGGAGTTATAAGAAATTGTGTAATAGGCAGTTGCTGTGAAAAATCCGGCATAGAAAAAACGGATGCATCGTATTGCACGACATATTCCCGTAAGAATTCCCAGAGTTTTTTATTTGGTCGGGATACGTCTATATGACAGCGCCATGCCCATTTTCTGCCGATCTCGTTTTTCTTTGCGATCAATCCGGCCGGCTGAGGGTCGTGAATCATTATGACATCGCCGTATAAATTCATGGTGGTCAGATTATCACGTGTCGTTTCACGGAATATCTCGAACATATCGTCGGTAATTTCGTCGTCGCTTCCGTGAAGTGCGTTATGGAAAGCTTTCGTTACATTAAAGAACTCCTCACTTCCTTTTATGACGTCCCAGGTTGCTTTCACGCCGAGTTCGTTTGTCAGCGGAACCAGCCGATGCAGTATCTCCGCGACCCCGCCTCCGACCGGTGTTGAATTGATATGCTGAATAGATCGTTCATTGATATGTTCGGCAATTTTATAGAGTTCATCGATAAACTGTGTTCCGACAATCGGACGATATGCTTCGATAGATACGGACATGTAGTTTTCCTTTTAGACGATTTCTGTTTTTATCCGTTATAAAATGATATGATCCGCTGCCGCAACTCCTCGAGAGTATACACATACGGATCGAGCCGGCTTATCTTTTCAGCAATATCCCGTGCCCCCATATCGGATAACCAAACAGAAAAATCGCTTGTTGTTCGCTGAAGTCGTAAGCGGGATTCAAAAACATGATAATACAGTGAAAGCGGTGATATCGCGCTCAAACAATGAAAAAATTCGGGGATGGACCGGGCTTCCAGACCGGTCGCGAAAACAAAATTTTTCGCTTTACAAAAATGAAACTCCTCACCCGGCGGGGCTTTCCTCGAACGTTCACCTTTTCGTTCAAGCAAATGATTCTCAATGATTCCGATAAAAGCATTACGGAGATCCGCTATTCTTGTATAATCCATCATATCTATACCGGCGATCTGCTCGGCCAGTTTGTGCTCCTGGAGGGATCGGGATATCCATGCGGCGAAATCATTATAAAAACGCTGTCTCACAAAATGGTGCTCGAGAAACGAGGCATGGGTATGATAAAATATCGATGCACCGCCGACCTTTTTCATATGACTCAGTAATTCACGTAAGGTGACTGCGCGTAATCCCGTCGCTTCGACAAGTCTCCGCTCCGTATAAAATCTGAAAATGTTATTCATAGATAATATCCTGTTTTACTATTTTATTTTAACACAGCGAGTTTTTCAAGCAGCCATTGTAAAAAGAATCGTACCTCGGTCGTGTTGTTCACATAATACACTGCTTCGGTTTTGACTTTTACATCCTGCGCTACTTTTACGGTAAGTGCGGGATTAAGCACTTTGAAAGCATCTTCATCGGTTTCATCATCCCCGATATAGACATTCGATGCTCGTTTTTTCGCGATATTCTTCTGCATCCATCTGACTGCTTTCCCTTTATGCCAGGCAATGTTAGGCCAGATTTCTATCACTTTTTTCCCACGGGTTAATTTAATCGTTCCCGCTTCGATATAACGCACGGTTATCTCCCCCACAAGCCGGTTGAGTTCGGCTATATGCGAGGAAGGCACGGTTCGATAATGTACGCTTGCGGTTAATGACTTATTTTCAACCCAGGCACCCGGGACTGTCAAAAGCACTTTGTTAAGATCGTCTGAAATCTTTTTTACGGTGCGTACAAGCTGGGAGACATTCGGAATAAATTCACCCCGCTTCATACCGCTGATCTCAAGTCCATGATTCGCGGCAAAAGAGATCCCTTTTATAGGTATTATTTTTTTAATATCACTGAACGAACGGCCTGTTATTATAGCGACGAAGACGTGTTTGTATTCACACATTTTTTCGAGTATACCGAGCGTTTCCGCAGGTATTTTTACTTTATCCGGAGAAGGGGCTATCGGAGCTATCGTACCGTCAAAATCAAGAAATAGATTGGCATATTTTCGTTTAGAAAGTTGCTGTTCTATCTCATCAAGGTCGTTAAAAATATTTTCGCAACGGTGTTTATCCGTAAGCATACTATTTCCCTTATGTTCCTTTAATGCGTATTTTCCTGTACAGCATCCAGATTGTCATAAATCCAATCGAAAATATTGTGTGTCTGAACATAGGCTCTCATTTTCTGCATCCTCCGTTTCTTCTCCTTCTGCGGCATCTCCAGTCCTCGTTTGATCATATCCGCAAAGCTTTCTATATCAAACGGATTAATAATTAACGCCTGAGAAAGTTCCGCCACTGCACCCACAAATTCACTCAGAATGAGAACCCCGTTCTCGTCTATCTGAGATGCGATAAACTCTTTGGCCACCAAATTCATACCGTCGACAATCGAACTGACTATCGCTATATCCGCTATTCGATAATACCTGACTAGTTCTTTATGCGGTACATTTCTTGAATAATACATTATCGGTGTCCAGTCCCCGGTGCCAAACTCTTTGTTTATGTCGCCGATCATTCTTTCGATATTTTCTTTCAGTTCGTTATATTCCTGTATCTTTGTGCGGGAGGGTACGGCAATCTGGATAAATGTAAATTTCTCCCGGTAGGCAGGATATTTTTCGAAAAATAGTTTTATGGCACGTACACGCTCGAGAATTCCCTTACTATAATCAAGCCGATCGACGCCAACGCCGACATATCTACCATCTAAATTTAATTTCTTTTTTATAGCAATCAGGTTTGCATCTGTGGTATTTTTACGGGTCAGTTCATCAAACGAATCGTAATCTATACTAATGGGAAACGGCAGTACTCGGGTGGTTCGCCCTTCATAAAATACTGAGTTTTTATCCCAATCAACCTTTGCGCCCAGGTCTTTTTCGGCACATTCCAAAAAATTTTGGCAATAACGATGTAAGTGAAATCCGAGCAGATCACAGGCGAGCATACCTCTGAGGATTTCGATTCCCTGAGGAATAACCCGAAAGATTTCCCAGGGCGGCCAGGGAATATGCCAGAAGAGAGCGATGGTTACATCTTTCGAACGTGTACGCAGCATGTAAGGTAAAACCGTAAAATGATAATCCTGTATCCATACAATGTTCTTTCCGGTTTTAAATTCGGGTACTATTGCATCCGCAAACTTCCTGTTTACCTCAAAATAATGTCTCCAGTGCCGGGCCCGGAAACGTGCTTTTTCAAGGAGCATATGACACAACGGCCACAGGGCCTGATTGGCATACCCATAGTAAAAGCCGTCGACCTCCTTCTGATCAAGCCATACACGCTTTAACGTGTATGCCGGATCGTCCGGCGGAACCCGTACTCTCCCCTCTGCATCACTCATTTCCCTGTCTGCACTTCCGCTGCCCCACGCAACCCATGTTCCGCTTATTGCCCGCATAACCGGATCGAGCGCTGAGGTCAATCCACCGGCGGGAGTATCTACTTTAATACCTTGCCTGGTTTTTCTATGAATATAAGGTTCCCGGTTCGAGACAAGGATGAGGGATGTTTCGGAAAAACGTTCACGGTACAGTTGACTGATTGTTTCGGCATTCACGGAGAATTATCCCTTAAAATGTAGTTGTGAAGTAATCTCTCAGCGGTTCAGCTTCTTTTTCAGTTCTTCGAGGATCTTTTCGACATCGATATTTTCCTCTTTTGATATGTCTTCTATCGTTTTGACACGCTCAGTTATACTCGAGAAATCAATCTCTTTGAAATGCTGCTTCAACACTGTTTCGGCTTCCGGATGGAGATGTAATAAAACACTAAGAGGGGTATCGGATTTAACTTCCATTATAAATATCCTCCGCAAGTATTCATATTCACTATTCGGGTATATATAGATGTATAAATACAAGAAAATGAAAAAAATGAAAAAAGCAAATTAATTTCGTATATTTAATCATAAATTTGAACAATGGCATAAAATAATGTATTCCCGATGCGACATTTCATACTCGACGGTCATAATATATTATTTAAGGATAATTATCCAAAAAACAGGGTTTCAGGGGATCCTGCAAACGCATTTAACAAGTTAATCTTTCGTTGTCAGCGATTAATATCCGGAAAATCAAAAAAATGTACCGTATTCTTTGACGGAGCTCCTCCCGGTGATATTATCACGGGAATAAACAACGTCCAGGTCACGTTTTCCTACAACCGATCTGCGGATAATTTGATAAAATCGCTCATTGCGCGGAGCAAAAACCCGCGTAATCTGATAATTGTATCCGACGATGCTGAAATTCAGAAGTTTGCCCGCGTTCATAGCTGTGAATTA
>SLQE01000474.1 GCA_007131635.1 Bacteroidota bacterium
CGATTGACAATACCGGTGTCGTCGCCTAACCAGAATTGAGCTCCCCCGACCCGTTCATTTACCCGGGGGCTTGCATTGAAATATCCTGTTATATCGTTTTTTAGGTCAAATTGTGCTAAGGGTTTGTAAAACCGCGGATTTCCACGACCATCGGTGATTGTGCGTATCTCACGAAAGTCGGGATCCCTTGATCGATAAATTTTATATCCCTCAAAATCAAACGCGGCATTGGGATCATCGGGATAAAATTGTGCCATCACGCGGTTAAAAGAGCGCTCTGCTTTTTCGTCCCATATCAATGTCACAGTTCCGTCGCCGGGTATTGCGGTAAGGGTTGGTTTATCCGGCGGCTGCGGGAATTGGTACGCGGCATTGTAAATATCCTGCACTGTATTTTTATTATGAAATAACTGATCGAAGTTTTGTCCGTACACCAACGCAACCGACATTCTCTCGGTTCCGCCCGCTCCCATCGGGAAATAACCGGCAGAGTACATATAATTTCCGTCCTCACCCCGGGTCGGTATGTTTTCCCCGGTAACGGGATCGAACCGGAACATATCCCTCGGGACAGCAAAGAAACCCGGCCGCAGACGGGTCCAGATGTTTGATTTATTCGTCATATCGATAATCGGAGCAGGCGAAAAGTAATCAAAACTTGTAAGACCGATTTGATCGGATTCTTTCGGATCCGTTGCGTCAAAATTCGGTTCACCCGGCGAAGGTGTTCCGGTTCCGTCCCGGTCATCGATGCGCGGATCCCAGTCACCGTCGTTATCGATCCCGTCGTCCCGCCGCTCATCGATCAGCGGATCATCCGTGCCGGCTCCGGTAAAATAATTCGCATACGATACGGGACGCACGATACGAAACAGAGGGCGGCCCTGCGGATCGAATCGGACCTGCTCATAATGCAAGTCGTAACTCTCATCGATGAGTCCGTTTAAATTCTCGTCAAATCCCGTGTTCGGACTTTCAAACAACGTCCTTCCATGCCATATTTGATACGGCTTACCCAACGAATATACCGTAACGGTGTCGGTGTCGCTCTTTAACAATGTATCGAGCCGTACCACTTCACGCTCATACCAGAGTTGTTCCTGTTGGTACATCGGAGACCACACCCATACCGTATCGATAAGGACAATTTTATTATCGGGGAAGTTGGTATTCGTCCCGGGATTATGTCTGTTTAACGTTCTCCTGAAATTCCGGGTCGAAGTAAAGTCATCCCTTGTAAATCGGGGGCTTCCGACATGCTGGCTGTTATTATCATTATCGATACCGTCGAAGGGATTGCCCGGACTTTCCAAAAACGCAATACCGACAATACCGACCGGACCGACCCATCGGGGATTCGTTGTCGGCTCGCGGAAACGATATTTCCAGGCGTAGGTAATGTCTTCCTGAATATCAAAGAAAGATACGTTATCATCCCACTCTCCGCCGACATTACCTCCGCCGCCGACCCATACACCGACGAGGATACCGAATACGGTTTTTCTGTATGTGGTTGTTCCGGCATTATGGATATCATAGAGCCAGAATATATTATCTTCAGCCAGAATATTCGACCATTGTAACCCGCGCACACTCATATTGAAACCGAGACCACCACGATTCGGGCGGTTAGCATCCGGAGTAAATTCCGGTCGTGAAAACTGTATCTCCCGATCATTATGATCGCTCATCCAGAAAAAGCTTTCCTGATCCGCATTTATTTCGCCGGGACCGAAATATCCATTCCAGACGGCATTACCGAGAGAGTCAATATAGCCCGGATTATCGGGCCAGAAATCAGGCCATGTTTCGGGTTGATGGCTCATTGCAACACCGTATCCCGGTGCCTCTATTGTAGGGTCCATAAACCCCGCGATCGGTTCAAATGCCCACGGTTTTCCCCCTCCCGGAGGTCCGGGTACGGCACTACCGGGACGAAATACCGGTGTGACAACTACGTGTCGTACCGTATCCTGATCCAGTGTTCCGTCGGGTTTTATAATCGGGTTTCCACTCGCATCAGTTCTCGGGAAGTAAAGCTCGGCGCCGACCATCGGGCTTATATCACCCACATAACCGTCACCGTCACTCCGCCATGCGGCCATAGGACCTCTGCCGTGAGGCTGCCCGATCACACCGTAATTTGTAAAAATAGTCCGCACTTGATTTCCACGATGGATACCCTCGCGGCGGTAAATGAGATCTGCCTGTGTTCCATCTATTCGCGTATTATTCTGGGAGAGAGCTATTTCCAGATCGGCAGCGGCGATTAAGCAACACAGGATAATAAAAATCCCTAAATTCTTCATATCACTTCCTCATGAATAACATTAACGTCAAAATAAAATTCATTAAAAATACATCGATAGTCCGATTTCGATACGTCTCGGTTCTGAATAAAAGGTCGGATTCCGGAACCACTCATCGATCGTATTGACCAATTCAGGCGGATTCGATTGACGTATATTAATAAGATCAACGGTATAGTCCGCGCGTCCCGAATCATTATACACATTAAGTTGATTCCTTATATCAAAAACATTGATGATACGTGACCAGAGTGAGAGTCTGGTAAAGTTCAGATCGAAATCTTTATACAGATTTAAATCAACATTAAAAAATTGCGGTTTCATCTCGCTATTAATAAGCAGCTGCGCAATATTTGCGGTCTGTCTCGGAGTATAAGGAAGTCCGCTGCCATAGCTCACAATGATACTGCCGCCCCATTTTGCGGGTGAAGCGTAGGTTGCGGTTGCATTTATCGTATGTGACTGATCCCAGTCGAGTGAAATGAGCTGCTCTTCCGGTTCAACACCTCCTATAAGAAAGTTTCTGGTTGCGGCCGGATCCGATGCGTTTCCTTTTGCCGATTGCATAGTATAGTCGAGTGTGGCTGCAAATCCATCTGCAAATCGTTTTTCCAACCGGACAATAATACCTCTTACGAAACCGAAATCGCTGTTGACATATTTGTTATAGGAACTCGTACCACCGAACATATCGATCTCATCAGCTCTGGTACCGGCAAGGTTACGAATATCGCGGAAATAGCCGGTTATTTCTAGTCCGATCTGATCGGTTAGTTGTTGCTGCAAACCTATCTCGCCGCTGATTGTCTGCTCGGGTTTCAAATCCGAATTCCCTATAATTCCCACGTTTCCCGTGGCCGCTGCGAGTTTAAATTCAGGATTCTGATACAGAAGATCAAAATTGGGGATCTGGAAAAAGTGACCGTAGGAGAAGTGAATCTTTCCTCTGTCGGTTATCGGGAACGCTACCCCGAGCCGCGGACTGATCTGCCATTTGTGAGATGCATCATTGTACCAATATGATCTGCGGGCATTGATTGCATCTTCTCTCGTTCCGCCCGGTGCAACTCTTTCATCCTGATTTTCCGGTCGAAGCGGCAGATAAATATTCGGATCGGACGGATCGGCAAGAATGATCCCATCCGGTATAAAATAATCGAAACGGACACCCAGATTTACAACCATTTCATCGAACTCCATTTTATCCTGTATGTACCAGGATAATTCGATGGGGTTTCGCCTGAATTCATTAAAAGCAAATGATTCACGTGAGGGTATAACGGTTGCTATGAATGGATTGCCGTCGAGAACGGGCTCTCTGTTTGCGTCTTCGTTCGAAGGAATTAAATTGATATCACGATAATAAATATTATGAGATCTGAACTCAACGCCCGTTTTTATCTGATGAGAACGTGTGATCTGGCTGGTTATATCGAACTTGGAAACATACGTTCCGGTATTGCGTCGAAATTGTTGCATCTTCGTTCCGCCGGTATTGAAACTGTACGGAGGATTTTGATTAAGTAACCGGGGATGCACATATCGTGGATCATTAGGATCTTCGTAAACATGATGACGATAATCTTTATAAAAATAGGAAAATCCGAGCGTATAAAATGTCCGCGTTCCAAGTGAGTGATTAAGATTTGCGATGTGAGTTATACCTGTCCTGTACCGATCGAAATCACCGTCCGGATTATATAAAAATCCAAAGTCAAAATTCCGGAACCAGACCCGGTCGTATATAATATTATAGCTCAATCGGAGTGTCGGTGTTGCTCTGTACGTTAACTTGAACTGACCGTATTGTTTCTCGGAAGGATTCATAGCGACATAGGAGCTGTCACCAAGCCCCCGTTCCGGATTCATTGAAAGATCCCACTCGGCAATATTTGTCGATCTGTTATCCGTGATATTTTCCGGATTGAAAACTCTCCGGCCATATAACCAACCGTTAAAGTGAATATACCGCAGGTTGCTATCGAAGAACAATTTATCCCGGACGACCGGTCCGCTCAGACTTCCTTCAAAGTTTCTGATATTCGTTGGATTCGGATTGTTTAACCCACGGAAGATCTGATCTTGTCTGCTGAAGTAGTCCCCGCCGTATGAAGAAATATTCCCGCGGAATGTGTTTGTTCCGTCTCTCGTTACAATATTTACGACTCCGGACATTGCCTGGCCGTATTCGGCGTTAAAAGCACCGCTGATGAGCTGCATTTCCTCAATCGACTGCGTACCGATTTCGACGACGAGACTGCCGTCGAAAACGTCTGTTACCGGCATTCCGTCGATCCAGTATGCGATCTCTCCCCGCCTTCCTCCGCGAAGGTGACCGTCAACAAAACCCGCCTGAAGATTAAGCACCTGGGTAAACTCAGTAACCGGCAGAGCTTGTATTAAATCACCGCTCACTATCGCGGTCGTCGCGGTAAGATCGCGCTGAATGATGGGTCTCTCTGCAATTACCACGACTTCTTCACCCAGATCAAGAAAAACCTCGGGTAATTCGAAATTAAGTTCTGTCGTTAAATCGATAGAGACGCGCAAATCCCTGACAACAACAGTTTGATAGCCGATCGCCGATGCACGGACGTTGTAGGTACCGGGCCGGACATTGATGATAAAAAACCGTCCGTCCAAATCCGCTGCAGCTCCCATTGTTGTCCCCTCAATGAGTACGTTAGCACCGGGTATGGGTTCGCGTGTCTCTTTGCTGATAACCTTTCCCTCAATTTTACCTACCTGGGCGTGCAGAACAGACGACGAAATAACGCATAAGAGTAATAGAGCTGAAAGTTTATTTAAAAATTTCATCCGGAACCTCGCAGAATTACCTTCGATAAAAAAATTAATTGTTTACCATAGTTGTATTTTTTTTATAGTGTCCGCATGTTTCACGAACCATAAGTTTTGGTGTAAATAAAGTATGTGTAACCGATCCGTTACGATTCGACAATCTATCCAGCATCCGGCCGACGGATAGCACACCCATTTCATACATCGGCTGACTTATCGTCGATAATCCAATATGTTGCGCCAATTCGATATTATCAAAGCCGACGATAGCGATGTCATCCGGTGCCGTCAGATTGTGATCGCGCATTGCACTGAGAACGCCCATTGCCTGCACATCACTTGAAACAAAAATGGCCGTCGGAAGTTCATGTTTTGGCAGTTCCAGCATATCGATCATCGAATCGTAACCGGCTTCGCGGCTGAATCCGTCATATTTCAGAATTCTACTTGGCTTATATATTTTTTCATCAAACGACAAACCGCTTTCCATCAGTGCTGTTTTATAACCTGAGAAGCGTATCTTCGCAGGAGGTGAGATTGGATTAGCATTGATCATACCGATTCTCTTGTGTCCTAAATCAATCAGATGCTTTGTCGCGGCATACGCACCCGCTTTGTTATCGACCGTGATCGAATCGAAATCCGGATGATAACAATCAACAAGTATGAACGGCTGATTAATATGTTTATACTTCATGGTAAAATCATCGGGCAGCCGGAGCGAGAAGAGCATTATACCGTCGGCACGGCCTTTCTGTGTAGCCCGCAGTAAATACGTTTCAAATTGTTCAGGATCATTCTCATTTAAACCGTAAAGCATTATGTCGTATCCAAGTGTGAGCATTTTATCCTGGATACCCTGCAACACCTCGAGAAAGAAGTAGTTTGTAAAATAAGGTATGATAGCCGCGATGGTATTTGTTTTTTTCCGCGCGAGACCCTGCGCATAAGCATGGGGCTGATAATTCAGATCATGTGCTACTTTCAGAACACGTTCCCGGGTTTTCAAAGAAACATTCGGATGGTTATTCAGGACTCGCGAGACTGTTCCAATTCCTACACTTGCTTTTTTTGCTATATCATAAATGGTTGCAGGCATTTCACATTCGTTTAAATTTTTCGATATTGACCAATATTAGCGGAACTGAATTGGAAGTGCTTCCAATTAACGAAAAATAAATCAAAATGTCAAGGCATTCTCATTTTTTTTAAATATTTTTTTATTGCGTATCAGGCATAAAAAAGGCAAATATACAGGATGAAATTAATGATTCATCATAACGCACAGAATCGGGTTGAGAGATAGAATTGGAAATTGTTCCATTACTTGATTCGAGGAAAGGATGGATAGTACTGTCAGGTTCATCCGGTCAGAGATTTGCGTGATTCTGATTTATCTATTATTCTTCCATAAAAACAAAATGAATCCAACAACGATGCATAACCAAACCGGATACCATATATTTATTGAACCTGTTACCAATGCCATTCCGAGCGCACCTGCCGCGAGTACATAATATGACAGAGGTATAAGAGCAAGACGAATAAGATCCCCTTCTTTTCCGAGTAAACCGACAGTCGCCGCGGCAGCGACCACATTATGTACGCAGATCATATTCCCTGCCGCGCCACCGACGGCCTGAAGCGATACAACCATAGCAGCAGCCATATAGTCGAGACCGATGCTTTGAGCCGTAGCAAATTGAAACAAGGAGAACATCATATTACTGATCGTATTGCTGCCCGCTATGAATGCCCCCATTGCACCGATAACAGGTGCGAAAAGGGGCCAGAAGCCTCCGGCTATTGCAGAGACTCCCTCAGCAAGAACGATAGGCATACTATCGTAATTCGACGACGCAGAATGTATGAATACCTGCACCATGGGAACGGCAAATAAAAGTGCACTACCCGCACCGAACAAAACCTTTCCAGCTGCTTTCCAGGCTTTCATATATCCTTTGTCCTGCCACATTCCGTGAAGGACATAGGTGAGGAGCGATGTGAGCAGAAGGATAAATCCCGGGAGATATAACGGTTGTGACGATGTATTCACTCCTGAACCGAAAATATCGGTTATACTTATAGTGACGTTCGGATGTCTCAATACATTCGATACCGGTTCAATCGTCCTGCTGATGATCAGTAAGCCGACAACTATAACATACGGCAGCCATGCTACAAATATCCCGACCGGTTTTGCTTTTAGTACCGGGTCGGAAGCATCCTGCAATTCACCTATCCACCTGTCTTCCCACTTACTGCGATCCTGAAACTGGAACTGTTCCTTCGGTACGAGAAAACCTCTTTGTGCGGACGGTATCACGATGAGCAATCCTATTAATGAGCCGGCTATAGACGGGAATTCAGGTCCAAGAAAGGTTGCAACAAGATAGTAAGGGAATGTAAACGCAAATCCCGCAAAGAGTGCAAACTTCCATGTTTTTAAACCTTCTCTGTAAGATCTATGTTCTCCGAAAAACCTTGTTAACATGCTCACCATGATCAATGGAATGAGTGCTCCGACAAGCATATGAAAGAGAGCGGCATATGCCCCTATCTGAGTGAGATATTCCATGTACGATATTTCACCGGCAATCGCGGTCAGCACCATGTCCTGCCCGCTCAATCCGGTATTGACCCCGATAAGTATCGGCGTCCCGACCGCACCGAATGTAACCGGCGTACTTTGGATGATGAGAGCGGAAAGCACCGCTGCCATTGCCGGGAACCCTATGCCGACCAGAAGGGGTGCAGCAATTGCCGCAGGTGTACCGAACCCTGAAGATCCTTCGATAAGCGCTCCGAACAACCATGCAATAATGATCGCCTGGACGCGTCTGTCCGGAGAGATATTAATAAGACCCCGGCGAATGGTTGCTAAAGCACCGCTTTCACGAAGTGTGTAGAGTAATAATATAGCACCGAATACTATGAACAAGATATTCACAGCAGTAACAACACCATGTACCGTAGCACCGGCAATTTTATTGAATTCAGTTCCCCACAGAAATAATGCAACTGCCACGGTTATGATATACGCAACGGGCATAGCACGGCGTGCAGGCCAGCGAAGTACGACAAGAAATAGTAACACCGTAAGCACTGGCATGAGTGCAAGTATGAACAATATGCCGAGTCCCATCGGGGATTCTCCTCACTGAATGTTATTGATTAAATATATATATCAATATCGATTGAAAGCAGGGATGTCCGGTATGTTTAATCTCAAAACACTGTACAAAGGAAAAGAAGGAAATTCGACTACATCTCTGTATCTGAGATACGGTAACGTTTCGCTTTCAGATCACCGGAGAATTGGACTCCGGTTTCGCGAAGCCGATATATTTTCCCTTCGGGATCTATTATTGCACCCTGTATCTCATTCTCCGGGGACGAACCTAATTTTTCCAGTTTTCGTGAGCGTATCAATGACGGTGCACCACGCCAGGGTTTTGTTGCAATGAACAACGGAACGGTATGAGTACGGCTGAACGTATATGCTTCGTCAAGCTTTGCTTCATCGACATCGCTGTTGATAACAAACGATACCTTCATATGTTTTTCCTGCAAAATTTTCATTGCATTGAGAGCTTCGTCATACGATCGGACCCCCCGGGACGAATCATTTTCTTCACGTGAAATACCATCCAATCGAATAATGACGCTTTCCACGCCGTTCTTTTTCAATTCTTCCACACGCCGGGGAGTGAAATTTAATCCGCAGGTAGCAATCTCAATATCAACACCGAGTACTTTCGCATACGAAAGGATATCATACAGATCATCACGCAGAAACGGATCACCGCCGGCTATGATAAGTTTCCCCTCCTGCTCGGCTATTGACTCAATGATGACAAGCCATTCCCACAACCGCATTTCATCCTGACTATTTCCAACAAGGATAGCATCGGCACAGGGGTTACAATGATAATCACACCTATGCGTTATTTCAAATAGGAATATGGGTTGTTCTCGAGTCATTATATCGACAACTTTTCATTGACCGCTATGAATAACGTTCCGCCGGAACAGGATCAAATCGCGGATTCTTCCGGCACTTGTTTTTTCTCTTCACGCAACTGCGACAGATATTCGTCAATCGACCGGGCAGCAAGTTTTCCGTCTGCAACGGCCTGAATGACGGTCGCACCGCCGCGCGCGATATCGCCGCCGGCAAAAATGCCTTCTCTGCTTGTTGCCCCCTTCTCATCGACGATGATAGTTCCCCATCGGGTCGTTTCGAGGCCCGGAGTGGTTTGCTGTATGATTGGATTAGGGGA
>SLQE01000181.1 GCA_007131635.1 Bacteroidota bacterium
ATGCAATTCATCTTTGCTTTTTTCTCTCCTTCTCCGTAATATGCAATTTTACATCTTTCGGGTAATTGATTATGAAAACTGTGCTTGTTACCGGCGGCAGCGGATTATTCGGACGGTATGTTGTCAGGGCTCTTGTTGAGCGGTTTCGTGTTATTGTGATCGATAAGAAGCAGCCGGAAAATACCGCAGAGTATCAGCATGGCGATGTGCTCGATCTGACTGCAATGATTGCATGTACCCGTGATGTCGATGCCATAGTGCATCTTGCCGCAATTCCCATACCTCTTGATCACCCGGCGGAGGAGGTGGTGCGGCTCAATGTGATGGGCACGTTCAATATGCTAGAGGCTGCGGCACGAAATAACGTTCGTACATTTGTGTTTGCCTCAAGTGAATCCACACTCGGATTCGCGTTTGCCGATCGAAAAAATCATCCCGATTACGTACCGGTCGATGAAGAACATCCGCTCCGACCGCAGGATCCTTACGGTATGAGTAAGATTCTCTGCGAAGAGATGTGCAAATCATATACACGAAAATATGGGATGCAAACTCTATGTCTTCGTATGCCATGGATATGGGTACCCGAACCGCAGGAACAAACATTCTACCGGGCGCTCATCGCCGAATATCCCAATTGGTATAAAAATCTGTGGGCATTTGTGCATGGTATCGATGCAGCCGATGCGTTTGCACTTGCACTCGACCGGGGATATCGCGATGAACACCGGGCATGGTTTATAACGGCGGACGAAAACTGGACGGGTCTTGCATCCGCAAAACTTGTACAGGAATTTTTCCCGGAGACAATTATCAATAATGATAGATTACAGGGCGCCGCGAGTTTAATCGCCAACGATAAAGCGAAAACAGAACTCGGATTCCGGCCGAAACGGACGGTCGGGGATGTGTTCTCAACAACGAATGTACCATGAAAAGACCTGTTATACTCGATGTCGATACGGGAGTGGATGATTCCATTGCTCTTTTACTTGCAATGAAATTACCGCAACTCAATGTAAAGGCAGTGACCACGGTCAGCGGCAACGTGCATGTGGATGAAGTAACCGAAAGCACGAAAACCGTTTTAGGCCTGGTTGATCATACCGCCGTTCGGGTCGGGAAAGGATCGTCGGTATCGTTGCGGCATACAAGATTCCACGCGCCGGAGGTTCATGGGTCGGACGGACTGGGAAATGTACGAAAAAAATACGAACAATTTAAAGCAAGGATAAAAACTGAAAGAGCAGTTCCGCTGATTCTTGATGTCGTTCGAAATAACGATACATCCGTAACCATTATTGCTACCGGACCGCTGACGAACATCGCACGAGCTGTACAAAAAGATATACGTATAATGCGACGCGTGAAAGAGATTATCAGTATGGGTGGATCGTTTGAGTATCGGGGCAATACCGGTCCGCTTGCGGAATTCAATTATTATGTCGATCCGGATGCCGTCGATGTTGTTGCGCGTGCAGGGATTCCGTTGACGATTGTACCGTTAAATATTACCGAGACTGTGCCGTTACATCGCGAAGAGATTGTCGGATGGAGCCGGTTGAGTCGAACACATGGAGCGGAATTTATTAAAGACGTGACAAAGTTTTATATGGATTACCATAAAAAGACCGAATCCTTCAACGGCGGCTACATGCATGATCCGCTCGCGGTAGCTATTGCTGCGGTGCCGGGCCTGGTGAAACGCATCAAGCGTCTTCCGTTACTCATTGAAACCGAAGGAACATTCACTTCGGGAACGACACTAACGCGGGATGCGAAAGGAAGTGAAAAGAGAGCACCGGTAGTCTCGGTTATCACAAAAATCGACCGGCAAAGATTCTGGAAAATATTTCGAAAAACATTATTTCCTTTACCGGATTAATGAAATTATCAATTATTATATTATTCTCAGCTGTTCTGTCACTCCATGCAGCAGCGCAATTTCCGGATACATCGGCGTATGCAATCGTCGATACTATACAAACACCGAATGTCAGTTCTCTGTCGTTTGAACGCCTCCTCTCCAGTTATCAATGGGCATTTAATCATTACACGGATTATGTCAACGATCAATGGTTCCTGAAAGTCGAGGAACGATTTCGGTCAAGTCTTATACAAACCGATCGGCAGTTTATTAAAGATCAGCAGGAGCTTCGGGTAATCGGAGGAAGACGACTGAACGACTATGTTGATGTTCGCGTGAGCGGCTCGTCGCTTTTTCTTTCGGATAATCAAATAACCGGGTTGAACGATGCGGCGATTTCACAGGCATATGCCGGACTGGGGCTCAGACCGATCAATAACCTGATTATTGCTCCCTTTGTGGGATACACCGTGGATCGTCAGGCGGAAAATACCGACCGGGGATTATCATATCTGGCTCGTCTGCAGGGAGAAAACATAGAGTTTGCCGAAGCGTTTTTAAATATCGACGGACAGTACTCCGTTCAAAAAGTCGATCCGCGAACAACGGCAAATCATTTTATACGCATGAATATCGATCGCGAGTTTGATGGACAAACATTTGTTCATCTTCGTACGTATTATACGCATTCGCGCAGGGAGTTTTATTTCCCGGCGGATGATATTGTACAGAATATATTCGATGTGTCTATGAATATCGATCAGCGGTTTGACAGCCGGGTCGGCGTTGCCGGTGAGATGCAGTATGCACTCAGGAGAAATATCGTCGGTTTCGTCAGTTCATCAATCGACTGGCGTACGGTTACCCGTGGTTATTTTTATCAACCGACGACACCGTTCACCAGCTATCTTTTCGATACCTCTGTCGATGAATTCTCGATGGACGTACGGGTCGGTCTGCGGTATTCTGTCGGCGAACGATTCAGCGGGACGAGTCATATAGCATACAACGAGCGTTCGGAAGAGCACCGGCTCGTATCCGTTGATCCGGTCATCCCGCCGACATTTGCGGAGGAAAGAGCCGGGAGTGAATTTATCAAAAACAATATTGCACAGCGGACCACACTTGCTACACAGGGAAATCTAATCCTTGCACCCGGGCACAGACTGTTTTTCGCGGGCTCATCTTCAATGTTACGGTATGATACACCAAGCCCGCGGAACTTCGATGACCGGGATGAGCTGCGTATATTTTTCTACACCGGTAGCCGGCACGACCTCAACAGATATCTCACATTCAATGTCGCAATTGATATCTTTATGACGCACGTTGTATACCTGCGTGCTCAGCGAAGTGCCAATAACAACTGGAACCGGGTTTTACGCTTAACTCCCGCGCTGACCTATCAACCGGTCGAATGGTTTAAAACGACCAATGCGTTTGAGGTGCTCGCTAATTATACGGTATATGATTTTGAAGATATGGTGAGCGGCCTCCGCAGCTTATCATATCGTCAGATAGGGTGGATCGATTCAACGCAGGTTCTGCTGTCGGAGAATACCAGGTTGAATTTCTTTTCACATGTTCGCAGGTATGAGCGCGGCGAACTCCGGTGGCGGTCTTTTTCTGAGCGTCCGATACACTCTTTTGAGGAGGTAACGCTCATTGCCTCGGTGCGATATGACATTCAGCCGGGAACAATTGCCTTTGCCGGCGGGATTCGTTATTTTAACCGAAATAGGTATCGGTATCGTGAACGGGAACGGGAGTTAGAAACGCAACTGCGTAATTTCGGACCAACGTGTTTTATCTATTGGAATATCAATCGTCGGTTTAACCTGACGGTGCATGGCTGGTATGAAATGCAGTATCGCGATTCGGTTTATTTTTCCAGTATACCAAATGTATCAATCGATATCGGCGCACGTTTTTAAATAATTGCTGTATACTATAGGGAGACCGTGATTTGTCCTCAACACAAGATATATATACAACAAAATTTCAAAGTATACCGGAGAACATTTCAAAAGTAGAGCCGTTCCTGGAAGATGTCAATCGCCAACTCGGTTTAAATGAAGTTGATTTTCACAAACTTATTGTGGCAACAACGGAAGCCGTCAACAATGCTATAATACATGGCAATCAATCTAACCCCGAGAAAAACGTCACGGTTAAAGTGGTTATAAAAAAGAACTATTTAGTTGTGAGTGTATGTGATGAGGGAGATGGGTTCAGTCCGTCCGATATACCGAATCCGCTCGAGGAAGAAAATCTTCTTAAAGAGAGCGGAAGAGGGTTGTTCCTTATGGAAACGCTTATGGAGGAGGTTGAGATTAAAACACGGGATGTCGGGTGCGAAGTCCGGATGTCCATGTATATAGGACCGAAGTCGGGTCTGAAAGATGAAAAAGAACACCCGTGAGGACATTGCACTGAACGTCATCACGGGCTATAGGTTCATTTCAGTGTATTACAGATTTAGTTTATCCATCATTCCTTTAACGCCGCCTGCGGATTTATTCAGTGCTTCCTGTTCATCGGGATTCAGCTTGATCTGCACGATTTCTTCAACACCCTTCTTCCCGAGTTTAACCGGCACCCCGACCATGACGTCTTTCAGATTATACTCACCTTCGAGCCATACCGCGGAGGGTAGAATACGCTTTTTATCTTTAATAATTGCTTCCGCCATTTCGACGCTTGACGATGCCGGTGCGTAGTATGCGCTTCCCGCCTTTAAGTAATTAACTATCTCGATGCCGCCGTCGCGTGTACGTTGCACGAGGCGATCGATCGTTTCTTTATCCATAAGATCCGGAAGCGGAATGCCGGCCACGGTCGAGTAGCGCGGCAGCGGAACCATTGAATCGCCATGGCCGCCGAGAACGAAAGCCGACACATCCTCAACCGATACATTCAGTTCCATTGAGATGAATGTTCTGAATCGTGCGGAGTCGAGGACTCCGGCCATACCCATAACGCGATGTTTCTCGAAACCGCTTACTTTGTATGCGACGTACGTCATCACGTCGAGCGGATTGGATACAACGATCAGAATTGAATCGGGGGATTGCGCAACGACTTGCTCCGTTACCGATTTTACGATCTCTGCATTTTTGGCAAGCAGGTCGTCGCGACTCATTCCGGGTTTTCGCGGAAGACCGGCAGTGATGATCACTATGTCCGAATCTTTCGTTTCATCGTAACCGTTTGATCCGATAATACGGGTATCGGTTCTTTCAACGGGTGTTGATTCGTACATATCGAGGGCTTTACCCTGCGGGATACCTTCAACGATATCAACAAGAACGATTTCGTTTGCGAGCTCTTTGTTTGCAAGTATATGCGCGGTTGTCGCGCCTACATTGCCGGCACCGACTACAGTAACTTTCATAATCTTCTCCGTTTGGTTGTTGTGAGATGACTGTTTTTAGTCATGCGTATATTTGATTGTTTCATTGGAAGGGTGCAACCGCTTTCCGCGGTGAAGTAATTATGGTTTTGTTTGTCTGTAAATAAAAAAGCCGAAGTGTTTTATGCTTCGGCTATAATGTTAACTCGTTTTCTGTCTTTTCCGAATCGTTGAAATTGCACAACGCCGGTTGTCTTTGCGAAGAGCGTGTCGTCACTGCCCTTACCGACGTTATCGCCGGGATGGACTTTTGTTCCGCGCTGCCGCACAATGATACTTCCAGCCGAAACACGTTGACCGCCGAACGCCTTGACGCCCAGTCGTTTCGCAACGCTGTCACGACCGTTTTTGGTACTTCCTAAACCTTTTTTATGTGCCATAATTTCACCTCTGCGTATATATTATGAAATCTTTTCTACCTGCAACGTGGTGTATCCCTGTCTGTGCCCACGCTTGACCTGATACCCCTTGCGACGTTTCTTTTTAAAAACCACAACTTTGTCATCACGGATGTGATCAAGTATTTTTGCCGTGACGGTATGTCCGCTGAGTACCGGTGAACCGATCGTTGTTTTTTTATCGTCGGATAATAGAATTACTTTATCAAATGTTACTTTATCACCGACTTTATTCGGCAATGTATCTACTTTGACCGTATCGTTCGGGGATAGTTTATATTGCTTCCCCTGAATTTCAACTACTGCAAACATGACTTCTTGTTCCTCAAAATACTTCATTAGTGTATCAATATTTAAGACAAATAAGTTACAAAAAATTATTTTGAATGTCAATTCGGTGGCTCTTCTAACGTTAAAAATGGAAAAAATTACAAATTTTCCCGGTGAAAATGCTTGTTTTTATTGACAATAGCGCTATTTATCTGTAAATTTCTTTTAATCACAGTTTTAGTTTTCTGGTAATTATCAAACCTATTGTAAAAAGTGCTTAATATTGCGGTTTTTGGTTCCGGGCGGGGAACAAATGCACAATCAATCCTTGAAAATATTGACCGTGGGAGCATTCGTGCATGTGTTTCGATAGTAATTAGTAATAAGAGTGATGCGGGGATTTTTACTATCGCCGATGCCCGGGGAATACCCCGTCAATACTTAAATCCCTCAGATTACGGGACAGAAGAAGAATATACCGATACCCTCATATCGGTTCTTGACAAATACGATATCGGTCTGATTATCCTTGCCGGATATTTGAAAAAGATTCCTTCAACGATTATATCCCGTTATCGGAATCGAATTATGAATATACATCCGGCATTGCTTCCCGCGTTCGGAGGCGCCGGAATGTACGGGATGCGGGTGCATCAGTCAGTGATAGAATACGGTGTGAAGATAACGGGAGTGACCGTTCATTTTGTCGATGAAGAGTATGACCGGGGTCCGATCATAGTACAGGAAGCGGTTGAGGTTTTTGATAACGATACACCGCACACACTTGCAAAGCGGGTCCTCTCGGTTGAACATAAGTTGTATTCGAAAGCAATCGCTTTGTTTGCCGAACACCGGCTTCGCGTAGATAACAGACGAGTTTATATTGATAAATAAAGGACACAATTTTGGTTACGATCAGACGAGCTCTTGTCAGCGTTTCGCATAAAGATGGAATTGTCGGGTTTGCGAAAGCATTAGTCGAACGGGGTATTCAAATCATTTCAACGGGAGGGACTGCAAAAATACTTACCGAAAACGGCATCCCGGTAACGTCCGTGTCGGAGATTACGGGTTTCCCAGAGATATTAGACGGCAGAGTGAAAACATTGCACCCGTTCATTCATGGTGCTCTCCTTGCCCGTACAGATGTTGCATCGGATACCGAAACGTTACACCAACATAACATACAACCAATCGAAATGGTTGTTGTAAATTTATATCCTTTTGAAGAAACAATCAGGAAGGATACCGTCGCTCTGAACGAAGCCGTTGAGCAGATAGATATAGGCGGTCCGACGATGATACGCGCTGCCGCGAAAAATTTTAAACATCGTGCGGTAGTAGTACATCCGGAGAGATACAAAGAGATCATCACTGAGCTTGATACGAACGGAGGCGCTCTCGCGGATGAGACATTATTCAATCTTGCAAAGGATGCCTTTCAGCACACGGCACACTATGATTCGATCATTGCCGCATACTTCAATGCACTCGTAGATGATGCCGCCGGAATACCGGAAACATTGAGCGTGTCAATCCGTAAAGAGTTGCCCCTTCGCTATGGTGAAAACCCGCATCAGAAAGCTGCACTCTTTGGAAAGTTTTCACAGTACTTCCAGAAACTACACGGGAAAGAATTATCATATAATAACATTCTTGACCTGACAGCCGCGGTACAGGCAGTGAGTGAGTTTGAACGCCCGTCTGTCGCAATTATAAAACATAATAATCCATGCGGAGTTGCAAGCGACGACTCTCTCTTGGTAGCTTATCAAAAAGCCTTCGAATGCGACAGGACATCTGCTTTCGGCGGTATTGTCGCCTGCAACCGACCGCCGGATATGGAAACGGCGAAGGCGATAAACGAAATTTTTACCGAGGTTATTGTAGCACCTTCTTACGATGATGACGTGCTCGCGTTCCTGAAGAAGAAAAAAGACCGCAGGCTCATCAGACAGATGGTCGATCTGCAGAACGTGCGCGAGCTCGATATCCGCAGTGTCTTCGGAGGATTTTTAGTACAGGACAAAGACACCGAACGAATGACGAAAGAGCGTCTGAAAGTGGTCACAAAAAGAAAACCGGACGAGCACGAATTAGAATCGCTCCTGTTTGCATGGCGGGTAGCGAAACATATTAAATCAAATGCTATCGTTTTTGCACGGGATCATCAAACGCTCGGTATCGGCGCCGGGCAGATGTCGCGTGTAGATTCTTCAAAAATTGCGGTAAAAAAGTCGCAGGATGCAGGGTTCGACCTGTCAAAAAGTGTGGTAGCCAGCGATGGTTTCTTCCCGTTCGCAGACGGCGTTATTGAACTGGCAAAAGCAGGCGCCGTTGCAATAATTCAGCCCGGTGGCTCTATTCGCGATGAAGAGGTTATCGAAGCTGCCGACGAGCATAATATTTCAATGGTATTTACGGGAATCAGGCATTTCCGGCACTAGAATTGCATAATTTTTCTTTTTTATACAAACAGATAAGGGCTCTATAACTATGGGTTTATTTTCAATGTTTTCCGCCGACCTGGCAATTGATTTAGGAACGGCAAATACGCTTATTTATATGCAGGGAAAAGGAATTGTACTCAACGAGCCATCGATAGTTGCCTTCGACCGGAATACCAAAAAGATCGTGTCGATCGGTAATGAAGCGCGCGATATGGTCGGAAAAACACATAGTGAAATACGTACTATACGACCGCTCAGAGACGGAGTAATAGCGGATTTTGAAATCGCCGAGGGTATGTTGCGGGCGTTCATTAAAAGGATTAGTGCCGGCTGGTTCTCAAATCGGCGTATTGTCATATGTGTACCGAGCGGTATAACCGAAGTCGAGAAACGGGCTGTCCGGGATTCCGCAGAACACGCAGGATCGCGGGAAGTGCATCTCATTGCAGAGCCAATGGCAGCGGCTATCGGGGTCGGACTCGACGTCGAAGCACCCGTCGGTAATATGATCATTGATATCGGCGGCGGTACGACCGAAATCGCAGTGATAACGCTCTCGGGTATTGCGAATGAGGAGTCCATACGTATCGCGGGCGATGAAATGAACAGTGCGATTATCCAATATCTCAAAAAGAACCACAATTTGCTCATAGGGGAACGAACATCCGAAGATATCAAATGTAAGATCGGTTCGGCGATGCCTCTCGTGGAAGAGCTTGCGATGGTGATCAAGGGGCGCGATCTTGTGAACGGAATTCCAAAAACGCTGGAAATTAATTCGGTGGAGATTCGTGAGGCATTGTCTGAAGCAGTCAGCGCGATCGTTAACGCTGTGAAGCTGACCCTCGAACGGACGGAACCGGAATTGTCAAGTGATATTCTCGACCGCGGCATAA
>SLQE01000043.1 GCA_007131635.1 Bacteroidota bacterium
AAACATTTTGAGTATAAAGTAAAGTGGTTGTATCTATTAAGTATAATCTTCATGCATTATCTATGATTAAAGGAGCGCAAACCGAACTCGGATTGTTCCTATTGTCGATATGTTTCATATGAAAAACATATTGTAAACTTTGATCCTTCGACTTGACACAGTATCAGAAAAAGACTATATTTGAATATTGTATATTGTATACAGCACTTGAGTACAATACTACAAAAATCCATCAAATATTGTGACATATGTTCACTATGGAAATATACTGACAAACATCATAGTGTCACGCAGATAGACCTCATAGACGTTAACCGAATTATGATATGAGGCCGGAACAATGCTGGTTATAATTATTCTGTTAACATAGATATCCTAAATAACCAAGTTGTTTATCATTGAGGAGGTGATATTTCATCTTCATCCATACTTCCTTCTTTCTTTTCTAAAGCAATAAAACGGATAGCAGGCAATTCCCCCCGGGATCATAATGCACGGGGATTTAAAAATGTATCGTAATACCAAGCTCTACTTTTTTTGAAATAATACCAAAACATATGTATACCATACCAACAAGGAGATATGATGTAATGTCAACATCAAAGAATGTAAACCTAAAACAAAGAGGTCTACTCTTTTGCCTTTTGTTTTCCTTTTATGCACTACTACCCTTTGCCCTGATCGAAGCGCAGGAGGCAATCATAACAGGGTCGATTCTCCATGAGCGAACGAACCAACCGTTGATCGGAGCGAACGTGCTTATCGAGGATACCCGGTACGGTGCGGCATCAAACATCGAGGGGCAATACAGCATTCGGGTTCCGGCGGAAAGGGTTACCGGTGAGCAAGTTACACTCATTGCGCGATTTATCGGCTTTCGTACGGAACGCAGGACAATAACTCTCTCGCCGGGCGCCCAAACTGTTAATTTTCAGCTACGTGAAGACGTACTCGGTTTGGACGAAGTGGTCGTAACTGGACAGGCAATAGGCAGCTCCCGAAGAGAAATCGGCAGTGCTGTAGCAAGTATTCGTGCCGATGAGCTCGAACTTGCACCGATTCAGAATCTTTCACAAATGCTCCTTGCACGGGCTCCCGGCGTGTCAATATTGGGACAATCAGGACAGGCCGGTGGCGCAAACCGCATCCTTCTTCGTGGAATCGCGAGTCTTACCCAATCCAACACGCCGATTATTTACGTTGACGGTGTCCGAATAGATAACTCAACAGCAACCGGTATGCTGGAAGCACCGGGTCGTGGTTCTGGCCAGGCGTGGGCCGGACTGGATGATATTAATCCGCGCGACATCGAACGGATCGAAATAGTCCGGGGAGCTTCGGCGGCAACAATGTACGGCACCGAGGCCGCTGCGGGTGTAATACAAATCTTTACAAAACGCGGACGTGAGGGGATCTCACGATGGAACTACCGGACGGAATACGGCTACAGTCATGTACCTCTTTCTTGGTGGAAAGATTCCGGCTCCGTATACGCTTCGTGGTTCGCGGATACCTACGCACGCACCGGTCCTCAAATGCTTCATCAACTTTCCGTATCCGGCGGAACCGAGGGAATGAGATATTACATTTCAGGTAGTGCGCGAAACACCAAAGGAGTGCTCCCAAATAACCATGAAGATTACTATGCAATACGTTCGAATATCCAGGCAAATATCCGGGAGAACTTAAATCTTGGATTTAATATGAGCTACTCGGACAGACAAGTTCGACAGACTCCCGACGGAAATAATCAGGAAGGCATCACCATTAACGCCCTCGTCGGCGGTCCGACAGGGCAGTTTAATCCGGTAGATCAAATACTTGAACTCGAACAAGACCTGCAGGGATATAGATTTACGGGAAGCGTAAATATTGAGCATAATCCATTCCGATCGCTTACTCATAGATTTACATCCGGTCTCGATTTCAATACTTCGGATAACACGCAATTTGTTCCACCCGAAACAATTCCAAGATTCTGGGAAGGTTGGAAAAGAAACTACAGAAGAAATTCCCTCAATATGAATCTTGAATATGTTGCCACTGTCAGAACACGACTCAGTAACACGATACGATCCACCTCAAACGCCGGCTTTCAGGCATTCAACAGAATCGTGAATTCCAGTATTGTTATCGGAAGAGATTTTGCATTTTTTGGTCTTAGTACCGTGAGCGCTGCATCTTCCGATTTCGAGGCATACGAAAGCAGGTTCGAAGAGAAAAGTCTTGGATTATTCGGTGAACAACAATTTGGGTTTTACGACCTATTCTATTTAACGCTCGGTTTACGCGGAGACGCTCACAGTGCATTCGGTGCCGCAGTGGAATACCAGCTTTATCCGAAAGTCGACTTCTCCTACATAGTTTCGGAACACTCCTGGTGGAATAATAACTGGGGTTCATTCCGCGTTCGCGGGTCATACGGAACAGCCGGGATGCAGCCCGGAGCTTTCGATGCTAACAGGACCTGGGCGCCCGTCAGCGCGATCGGCGGCGTCGCCGCAGTTACACCCGCCAATGCCGGCAATCCGGATTTGGAACCCGAGATCAGTCACGAATATGAGTTGGGTTTCGACTTGGGATTTCTGCAGGAGCGAATAAACCTGGAATTAACATATTATTATCAGATAACAAAACGAGCTCTTCATTCTACCGGCCTTCCTCCTTCTATGGGTTTTTTAAGTAACCAATTAAGAAATATCGGTGAAGTCGAAAATGAAGGTCTCGAGATCGCGACCCGCTCGACAATTTTCAGAGGGCGCACGTTCCAGTGGAATATATTCGGGAATGTGTCATTCACCAGAAACAAAGTATTAACACTGGGCGGAGCTCGTCCTATCAATACACGATGGACACAATTTATACGGGAAGGATATCCGATAGCCAGCTTCTTCGGCGACAGATGGGTACAATCTACAGATGATGAGGGGAATATAATCGTAATACGTCATAGTGAAACGATTGAACGCGATGAAGACGGGAATCTACCGGAAGGATGGGACTTCATAGGTTCACCGCAACCGAAGCGAAGTATTCAGGTCGGTACCGACGTCATAGTCGGACGAAGCTGGTCGTTGAATGTATTATTTGATTATCAGGGCGGACACTTTACCGACAACCACACGGACCGCTGGCTTATGGATGACAGAAGAAACCTACTGGAAGACGTGTACTATAACGATAAACTGATTGCAACAGCCGGACCGGTTAGTGAAAAATGTCGCGCACTCGATCTGGATCCGGTAACGCAAATGATCTGTAATACAGCCGCCGGTCTAAGTGACGGTGATTTTGTTGTCCCCGCGGATTTCATGCGATTACGGGAAATTAGTGTTGCATACCGTCTTCCGTCTGACATCATCAGATCGTTCGGAATAGCATCAGCCACGATCAACTTCTCGGGCAGGAACTTATGGAGATGGAATAAATCTCAAATCCTTGAGGTGGAAGCTAATTTAAGCGGGCATTCCACGCATCAGAGACATTCCTATTTTCCGACGCCTCAGCCGCAGCAGTATATAATAGGCTTGTCGGTTCAATTTTAAATATGTGTGTGGCACACACTATGCATATTGTGTAATGAATTTCATGAACAACGGAGAATCGTAATGAAAACTATTTTAAATAAGAGTTTAAGCGGGACAATCCTCGCCGGCTTACCGCGTCACTTGTATCCCGTTCTTATTCTCTGTCTTACTATGCTCGTAAGTTGTGACCTGACGGTATTCGATCCCGGAACCGTTGAAGATGTGGATTTGGATCAAGAGCGTGCGATTATACCACTGATTGCCGGAATCGAAGGAGATTTTGCAGTTGCAACAACCGGTTCTACACTACCCGGAGGAATTTTTATGGCCGGGGCAATCATAACCGATGAGTTAGTCCACTGCGGTACCTGGACGGGTATGCAGGAATGGAATGAGGGAACAATACGGGACGGGACGGCTGAAACACAGACCCGGTGGTCGCAGGGATCGCGTGCACGGTGGGTTGCCGAAGATGCAGTCCGCCGAATCAGTCAAATTGTTGACAATCCGAACAACAATCCATACGTTGCACAGGCAGCGATGTGGGCGGGTTTCGGTAACAGGCTGATGGGAGACAATTTTTGTGATGCGGTTATCAACGGGGGCCCGCTCGAGCACTATTCGGTGTTTCACGAACGGGCTGAGCAATATTTTACTCAGGCAATCGAGATAGCGAGTGCGGCAAACGAGGACTTTTACTTAACCGCCTCATATGCCGGCCGCGCACAAACCCGTATGATGCTCGGCAACTGGCAGGGCGCCGTTGAGGATGCAAGAAGAGTACCGACAAATTTTGAACATATACAGCGACACTCTGACAACTCCCCCCGGGAGAATAACGGACTGTATGTTACAAACCAACAGGACAACCAGACAACCGTATGGGGAACGCCATTTGCCGAATGGGGAAGCGATACCGCTAACAGATTGACTACGGAAGGAGATCCACGCGTACGGTTCCAATCCCATGCAAGCAGATTGGGCGGCGACAACCGGCGCCCGCGATGGATAGTCGAAAAGTATACTTCCAGAAGTGATAATATCGCAATCGCAAAAGGCACTGAAATGCGATTGATTGAGGCGGAAGGAGCATTACTGGCAAATCAACTCGATGCTGCAATCGGTTTCATAAACGATGTACGCAGATTCCGGGGAGTCGAAGAAGCCTCAGCCACGACTATACCGGGAGGTTGGGAGCTTTTACAAAAAGAGCGCGGCCTGGAGCTCTGGCTTGAGGGACGCCGTCTGCCGGATATGCGCAGATGGAAAGAAAATCCGGGAAGCGTACCCTTCGCAGTCGTCCGTGAAGCCGCGTTCGGTCCTGCATCAAGAGATCAACCTAAAAATGTGTTGGAAACCGATTGGTTATGTCTGCCGGTTAGCAGAAATGAACGGCTTTCAAATCCGAATATCGATAATTAATTAAACTCCTGCCTGCTTTTACGTAAAGCCGGCAGGATGCTTTTATCAGGCAAGCTATAATAAACCCACAATCAACTAAATGTAAAACATAATGAAGGGAGCTTCATAATGAGAAATCAACCATACCGTATTGCTTTGTTTATGTTCATCGGAATATTTTTTCTTTTCTCGGGAATAGCCGCGTTTGCACAACTTTCCGGGGAGTATTATATTCCGCAGGGTACCCACGACGCCGGATTTGCAACCCTGAAGGAGGCATTCGACGCATTGAATGCCGGAGGAGCAAATGCGCCGGTAACGTTCTTCATTGCCGACGATCTCGATGAGTCTGATAATTATCTGGTTCTCACACGGGCTCTGACAGAAAACACAATGCTTACCGTCAAACCGGCACCGGGAACAACGCCGACGGTAATTTTGAATGCAAACCCGATTGGTGTAATCACCGCGGGTGCCGGCATTGGAATTGAACATGCAGCATGGATTACCATCGACGGATCAAATGAACCCGATGGGGAGAGCAGAGACCTCACCTTTGCTCTTGATGACGCCGTTGTCGACGATGAGGGTAATATAACAGTCAATATTGCACGTGGTTTCCATATTTTCGGCAATTCACATAACATCGCGATAAAAAACATAAATCTATTCATAGTCCATGAATTTTCAGACTTACCGTCAAAACCCGGGCGGGTGAGCGACGGGATAAGGGTAATAAGACAGGATGAAGTAGTCGCTCCGAAGGATATACTCATCGAGAACTCACAGATCGGTGATAGAGACAAAATGTTTACCAATGCGATTGTCAATTGGGGACAAACCGAAGACCTGACAACCGAAAATGTGCAGGTGATCAACAATGACATATATGCAGCCTGGAGAGGTATTACCAATTTCTGGAATACCAATGTTACTTATTCCAACAATAGAATTCACATTACGGGAAATGCCGTCTCGGCCTGGTACTCCGGCATCTATTTACCCGGAGTAGTCGGCGGAACGGTCTCGGGTAACGAAATTTTACTCTATGGAGCAGCAAGAACAACAGGAGCACGGATCAGCGGTATATTGATAAATACAAACCGTGAACGGATTAACTTCTACAACAATATGATCAGTACTGTAGACGACGATTTTCTCATTGTCGACGATGTCACCGATCATATGCTATTCGGAATCGTTTCGCATCGGACCGGTCACGAATCAAGCATTTACAATATTTATCATAACACCGTTCGTCTGGGTGATGTCGGACAGACCGGCAGAGCAGCTCCGGTCGGATGGGATGAAGATGTTACACAGGCAAACTCCGTCTATGATATTAAAAACAACATATTTGTGAATGAAGGATCGCATGCTTCTGCATACGCTATTCATTGGAATGTAACACAAACCTCAGATGGTGCGATGATTTCGGATCATAACAACCTCTATGCACCCAATGGAAATGTCGGATTCTGGATCGATGCGGCCCGGCAAGATCTTGCTGCCTGGAAATCAGCCAGCAACAGAGATGATAATTCCGTAACAAAGGGTGTTTACTTCTTATCGGAAAATAACCTCCGTCTGACGGGAGATTCATATCAGGATGCGGACATTATTACAACAAATGCCCTACCGCTGGTATGGTATGACATCGATTTCAATGAACGCGATCCGGGCGGTGTTTATATGGGAGCACATGAACCGCAAAGCGCAGTTTCCGTACCGCATTTAGACAGAGATATAGCAGAAGGTTATTGGCTCGGTCAGAATTATCCGAATCCATTCAACCCGACAACGAATATCAGTTTTGTCGTTCCTGTCGACGGCCAAGTAAAAATCGAAATTTACTCGGTAATGGGACAACTCATAGAGACTATCGTAAACGATTATAAAACAGCCGGTGCGCATACTGTCACATTTGACGCTACGGCTTTGTCGAGCGGCGTTTATATTTACCGAATCAGTGCAGGAGAGTTTGTGGAATCGAAACGGATGATGTTCCTGAAATAAAGGGTCATATCAAATACACAAACCGATAGAAAAAAGCCCGTCTGTTCAGACGGGCTTTTTTTTCTCTCATTTCATTAATATGAATTGTTTCGTCTCGAAATGGCCATCGGCAATAATGCGGTAGAAATATACCCCGCTCGGCAGACGGGATGCATCGAATATCGCAGTATGAACACCGGGTTGCAACTTTTTATCGACAAGCATTGCGACTTCCTTGCCGAGTATATCATAGATTTTTATTTGTACATTTGATTCGTTCGGTATGCTATATTGAATATTTGTAGTTGCATTGAAAGGATTCGGATAATTCTGGTAGAGAACGACATTATCTGCGATAGCAGGAGCTGCATCGACGGCAACGGATGTTACAGTCCCGCTTATCGCCGCAACAGCAGCAAGATTCACCTGTGTAACCTTCCGTACAAGTCCCATATTTAATTTTTCAAATGTATCCGACGATGTATGATAGTACGGATTTCTCTCGTAGTATAAGCTGTTTTGCCACGGTGGAGCGTTTTCAATAACAAGAATCGCGTGGTAGCCCTCATCCCAAAATACATCGTGATCGCTGTACCGCGCCTCGGGGAAAGGCGGTTCATTTATCAGTAAGCCAATGGAAAAATGCTGATTCACAAACCGTAACTGTAAGCCGAGCCAGGCAGACTCTTCATTCGAAACAATAGCAGTGTAGTCGTAATAATCATTGTATCCGAACATATCCATTGAGATCATACCGATGATATCTTCATCGTTTGACCGGGCAGTTTGGGCATAAAATCTGCTGCCGTGATGGTTCCCGTCAAAAACAACACCCCGCTCTTCCGCACCGAATGCCACAAACTTCAATGTATATTGACTCGCGAAACCAAACGCAGGATCGCTCATAATTCGTGCCATTTCAAGGATAGCTGCAACCCCGGTTCCGTTATCATTCGCGCCCGGAGCCTCGATCGTATCCCACGTTTCCCGCCAAATTGTGTTCCCTTCCCGGTCAGCCGAAGAATCGTAATGTGCACCTACAACAATGTATCGCTCCGGCTCGTCTGAACCTTCGATTGTGGCAACGACATTGACAAGCGGCCGATTATAATACGGCGCTTCGGCAGTTTCGATGTAGAAAGTATCCAGTACGACGGATGACAGATAAGGCATGGCCCGAAATTCATTTTCGATATAAACAGCCGCGCTGTCTTTACCCGGCGTGAATGTAACCCTGCTGCGATGGCCTCCTGCATCTTCGAGTTCAAGGATATGCTTTTCAAGTTTATCGGGTGAAACCGCGTCTATCATATGACGGATGATATCCTCTAAAGGATCATCGGCCGATAGATAAGGCAAATACGCTAATGTAAGGAAGATAACGACAAAACCAAACCGTCTCATTCTATATCCTTTCACTGTCAAGCGGGATCGGTTTCGACAGATCGAATTCAGCCTCGTATCGAAGCTCCCCTTCCAGATAGAGACGATAATAGTATCGTTCGTTTTCCCTGTCGAATTCCTTCGACCACACATTGATTACGCGGGCGGGACGTTCCTCTATGGTACGTGCGTCAGCCGGAAAGAATTGCTTATAGGCAGTTCCCTTTCCATCGGTATATCCCCCGTACAAATTCTGATCGTACGGTGTCCCATCCTCATAACGGTGATCGTGGCTGAGATGTAAGCCCTGTTCGGTTCGCCGTAAAATCCATGTCCTCGAACGGTCATCATTGACGTAAAAAGGGATGCGGATCTCGTTATCCGTGCAATGATCCAAAATCATCATCAACTCGGCGCCTTCCAGCGGATGATCCTCACCGAGGTCTACCATGACACTCCTTCCCTGATAGGCATATCCGCAATAGTCAAAATAGTTTTCAAAGAACCGTTCGTCGGTTTTCTCCCCCGGACGACAAGCAAGGAATAACAGTGTACAGAGGATTAACAGAACTGATAATGTGGATGTTCTCATATATTCCTTATGTTATTATTGAATATGACATAAAAGTAAAATCCTTGTATTAACAACGAAAAATAGTAACCACAAAGGGCACTAAGTGATACACAAAGAACACAAAGGAAATTAAAAAATAAAGGCTTGGTGCTCTTTGTCTTATTCTTCTCCCTCAGGTCCGAAGGACTCCTATGGAGGACACCTTCGGCCGTGATCTTCGTGGTTTCCCCCGATTGAGATCCGGGTTGTTTACGACAATGCTACGTTAAGTAACGAGC
>SLQE01000361.1 GCA_007131635.1 Bacteroidota bacterium
CGCGTTCGTTCACGAGTGTACTGCGGTACTGACGATCGGCCACACCGCTGATAGAAAATAAACCCGCGCCGAACTGCCAGCTGAAGGGGCTCAATGAAGGTAATGTAAATAATCCTATACCACCGCTCCCGAAAGAGCTTACCCCCGGCAGAAACCGGGCACGGCCCGATTGATTTTGCTGAAACAGTGTCTCACTCTCACGAAATACGTAGCGGTCATAGTTATTCAATTGTTCAGGGTCCTGCGCCGATACAGGCAGGATAATCAAACCGGTCATGAAAACTATGAACATGCCTAAAATATACTCTTTCATTGCACCCTCCGTTCGTAAAAAATGTTCTACTGTAATTTCGATCTGTATTTCTGAATATCATCTTTCGACCAGATACCCGCAATCTTATAACCGCATTTCGGACAGCTACCGTCGGCGAGCCGGTTTTTTAGTACATGAAATCCTCTTCGCTCTATGACCGTCGTATTGCATCCCGGACAACGTGTATCTTCATAACCATTCCCCGTACCCGGTATGTTACCGGCGAACACATATCGTAATCCCGCTTCATATCCGATTTCAGCAGCCCTGATAACCTGCTGAATCCGTGTATCCTGACGATCGGTCATATTGTAATTTGCATGAAACGCCGTCACATGCCATGGAATATCTTTTGAGACCGACGCGATAAAATCGGCACAATCGCGCAACTCCTCTTCGCTGTCGTTAAATCCCGGCACGACAAGCGTAACGACTTCAACCCAGAATGATCTTTCATAGGTCATTTTAATTGTATCAAGCACGTGTTGCAATGCCCCGCCAAGTTTACGGTAATTTTTATCGTTATATCCTTTAAGGTCGATTTTAAATAAATCGACATACGGGCGAATATAATCAAGCACTTCAGGCGTTCCGTTACCGTTTGAAACGTAAGAACCGATCAATCCTTTTTCTTTCCCGAGACGCATTATTTCGACTGCCCATTCACTGGTAATAAGCGGTTCATTATATGTACTGGTAATGACAGGCGCACCATGCTCCAGCCCAACCTGAACGAGCCGGTCCGGACTGACATAATGCAGAGACGCACCGGCATCGGGGTCGCGCAATGCCTGCGACGTAATCCAGTTCTGGCAATACGAACAATGATAATCACAGCCGAGCATACCGAAACTAAGTGCAAGCGATCCGGGAAAAGCGTGAAAGAACGGTTTCTTTTCTATCGGGTCAACCTGTAATCCACCCACGTACCCTGACGGGACCATCAATGTACCGCCGTTGTTGAAACGGATTTTGCACACCCCCTGCCTGCCGTCCGGAATAACGCACCGGTGTCCGCATGCATAGCAGAGAACCCGGTTGTTATCGAGCTTCTCGTATAACACTCCCTCCTTCGTGTTCCTGTTCAGTATTTCCTGCAATGTTTGTGAATCATGCATGACAGTATATCAAAGTTTGTGAGTTATTTCTACCATCTTTGTGCCCTCCGTGCCTCCTCTGTGAACTCTGTGGTTAACACTCTCAGGGCACCCAGATTGATTTCACCCTTATCAACTCAGTATCACCCGAAAAATATAATTCGGTTCCCGAGACGGTATAAAAAAATAATCCTCTGTATGAAGTAAGATAATAATTTTTCTTTGAAAGAAAACCACCTTTTGCAAATACCACAAGACTGCTCCTTGATTTTCCGACTATTTCAACGAAAAATTCCGGCTCAACGTGAACAATTGCCCCGGATGCTTTCCGGGCCTGGGCTGCAGCGGCCGCTGCAACGGCAGCCCCGGTAGCGACAGTTACTCCTGGATTTGCCATAATAGTATTCCTTATATGTGTAACAATAAATAAATTCGGTTAGTTTTGTACATATCTCCTCAAACGATTCAAATTTATTACATCCTCTTTCATATCATTTCCCTTCGGTGTTTCAAGGATTTTTGGTATACCGTTTAATCGTTTATCGTTCATCAGGAGCGAGAAACCGATATCACCGATGTTTCCTTTTCCGATATGCTCGTGGCGGTCCAGTCGTGAACCGAGAATTCCTTTTGAATCGTTCAAATGAATGACCATCAGTCTTTTCAATCCGATAATTTTGTCAAACTCCTCAAACGTCTTTTCATACCCCTTATCATTCGAAATATCATAGCCTGCCGCGAAGAGATGACAGGTATCGATACATACTCCCATCCGTTTTTTATTCTCGACCATATCGATCAGCTTCCGGATCTGTTCGAACCGGTAGCCGAGATTCGAACCCTGCCCGGCAGTCACTTCGACAACCGACTTCACCCGGTAACCTTTTGTCCTCTCATGGAGCATGTTGAGCGATTCGGCTATTATTTCCAAACCGGTCTGCTCCCCCTGTCCGACATGCGATCCGGGATGAAAGACAAAATACGGTATTCCCAGAAGGCGGCACCGGTTCAGCTCATCGAGAAACGATTCATGGGATTTTTCGAGAGTTGATTTATCTTTCGCGCAAAGATTGATAAGATACGATGAGTGAACGACGACGGGTTTGATATTTGTTTTCTTTGCTTCGTTTTTGTAGTTTATAATGTCAGGATCAGTCAGCGGCTTCCCTTTCCACTGATTGTTGTTCTTTGAGAATACCTGCATCGTGGTACAACCAACAAGTTTACCCCGTTCAAATGCAGTGTGAACGCCGCCGCTGATGGACATATGGGCACCGAGAAGCATGGGGTTTGGGGTTTTTTATTGAATAATGTTTATTTATTATTGAACATTGTTAATGGTGATTGGTTAATAGTTAATCGGGACATTGAGGTCACGAAACAATTAATCAATAAGTTATCCGTTAACGGTTATTTGTTATTGGTTAATAGGATTGCATCAAAACTATGCCCTATTAACCGATAACAGATAACCATTAACCAATCAACCATTAACTTATTTCCAACACATACTATAATACGCAGCATAACCGAATAATTCAAATGAAACAAAAGAAAACAAAAATCGTAGCCGGGATAATGTCCGGCACTTCGCTTGACGGTATCGACTGCGTCGTAATGCAGCTTCGCCGGAGAAGCGACGGTATCTCGTGGAAACTGCTTACCCACGTTCACAAAAAATTTCCACAGGAATTATCCGATACGCTCCGTCGAAATTCAGACCCGGCGACGTCACGGGTTGATGAAATTAACGATCTTAACCAGGTTTTGCCATATCATTATGCCGACACGGTAAAACGGGCAGGTTCGAAAGCGGGAAAGAAAATAGATTTGATAGGTTGTCACGGACAAACCATGTACCACCGTCCGGCAGTTGAGCGGAAATATGCTAAGCGGTTCGGTGCAACGCTGCAAATCGGCGATCCTTCCACGCTTGCCGTATTGACGGGTATACCGGTTGTCGGAAATTTCCGTTCCGCCGATATAGCGCTTGGCGGAGAAGGCGCCCCACTCGTACCCTACGCCGATTATTTACTCTTTCGCAGTAGTAGGAAATCACGGTTGTTAATTAATATAGGCGGTATTGCCAATTTTACTTATCTTTCGCGCAACCCTAATCCGTCGCGAATCGTTGCGTTCGATACGGGTCCGGGTAATATGGTAATCGATTCCCTTATGCTAAAATATTTCGGCAAGAGTTACGATAAAAACGGCTCGACTGCATATAAAGGAACTGTCGATGAATCCCTTTTCCTGAAAATGGTAAAGCATCCATTCCTGCAGCGAAAGCCGCCGAAATCGACCGGACGTGAAGAGTTCGGTAGCCGGTTTCTGAAGAAACTCGAGAAATCAATATCCGAAAACTGTTCACGGGAGGATGTTATCGCAACCGTCACTGAATTCACTGCCTGGTCGATATTTTATTCTTATGCGCAGTTTATATCCGATAAGAAGGATGTAGACGAAGTCATTGTCAGCGGCGGCGGTGCAAAGAACAAATATATTATGGAAGCCCTGCGGGAGTACTTCGATCCTTCCGCTGTGATACTGTCGGATGACGCGGGTTTATCCATTGAAGCAAAGGAGGCAGCATGCTTCGCGGTTCTGGCGAATGAAACGATCGATGGACGGCCGGGAAATCTTCCGTCTGTAACTGGCGCCTCAAAAAGAGTATCTCTCGGAGTGATCTCATATCCCCGATAATCCGGAACATATTTTGTCATTTGTTTTTTTAGATATACTATGTTTAACACACTTCTGATAATCATAACGCTTATATGCTCAATTCATTTTTCAGGGAACGCACAAACCGTACTGAAAAATCTTATAAAGAATCCTTCATTTGAATATACCGGTAAAGACACTGTCAGAGAACGTTCCGATGATTCCTGGAAATTTACAACAAACTATGAATCGGTGACCGGACACGTTACCACGAGCAGAGCGATCGACGGTTTCCGCTCGTTCCTCATAAGAGCCGAAAGCGGCCGCGGCTATCTTGAAAGCGAACAGTTCGAAGTCAAGCGATTTGAAAATTATCTTCTTAGTGTCGGAGTATGCGGTAACGGACGAATCGAAGCAGAAGTTCGATGGTGGCAGGAAGAAAAAGATTCGCTTATATTGCTGGAAACCGAATATCTCGATATTATTGTCCCTTCACAGAACTGGAGTATCCCTCAGTTTCAGGTGACCGCACCGAGAAGGGCATCGGCCGGTACCGTCCGTTTTACTGTTTTCGAAGGACAGGTGTGGATCGACGATGTAAGATTCAGACAATTCTAACGCGATAGTCTATGAACTCAACACTACATATTCTCCTCATTCTTACATTGCTGGTTCCTGTAACAGTATACTCACAATCCGGAGCAGTACTTCAGGATGTGAACAAATCCCCGATGTACACACTACACTCTGTCAGGTTACAGCCAAAAGCTTTTTCGTTTCCGGTCACTGTCAATCGCTTCGGTACATTGCATGTTCTACATCCGGATATACCGGAAGACTGGACTATGTCCGACCATGTAAAACGCTTCTCCGAGAAAAACACACCCGATCCTTTTCGGGTTGGTGCCGTGGGAGCCTTCACACTCGGCACTGCATTAATCATCAATCACCAAATGCAAAATGCCTGGTGGAGCGGTGACCGCGGACCGTTTCATTTTCACGAAGCATTTGAATATGCACGGAATATCGATAAACTCGGACACGTGTACGGCGGCTACCTTGCCAGCTTCATTTTTTTCCGGCTGACAAACTGGACGGGCATCAGTGAATCGCGCGCAGTCTGGTACGGTGCATCGCTCGGTTTATTGTTTCAGTTATATATCGAAACGCAGGACGGTTTCTCAAAGCGATGGGGATTTGAGCGGTGGGATGCGCTCGGAGACTTCACAGGGGCGGCATTATTCCTCGCACGGTATTATTTCACACCGTTGCAATATTTCCAGATGAAATTCAGCTACTTTCCGTCGGACAGACTGGGGGACAGGCGTGAAGCCGGATGGACGGAAAACTGGATCGATGATTACGAAGGTCACACCTACTGGATATCGTTTCGCGCGGGACAACTTGCGCACGATCTTTTTGATGCACCGTCATGGGTACGTTTATTGAACATCGCGGGCGGCTGGTCGTTAGGACCGTTTAGAGAATATACCGAATTCTATCTCGGACTCGACATTAATTTCGAAGCGCTTCCCGGAAACAACTGGCTGCTTCGACGATTGTGGGAGGGATTGGATCTGATACGTTTCCCCGCACCCGCGATTCGCATTCGGCCCGATGGTATATGGTACGGGATTTATATTTAGGGCCTTTCAATCAACCCTAAGACATCAACCTAATTACCTTATTTCGAAAACGAAACCACATACATATCAAGTATTATAATTTGTATACCCATTTCATATTGAGTAAAACAGCAAAGTCTGATGAACCTTCAAATTACATACTTGCATTTATTCAACTAGTTTATTATACTAGTTATATGAAAAATACAGCAATACATACTGTTTCACTTTTTGATGCAAAAACACATCTTTCAAAACTAATTGAAGATGTTCAATCGGGAAAAACCATAACTATTACCAAGCGCGGAACTCCAATTGCTCAGATAGTCCCCTACTATCCGAAAAATGACCGCCAGACAATTCATGATATTTTACGACAACTTCAAAATATCCGTGATAATGTTAAAGGAAAAGTCGATATCCGGCAATATATCGCAGAAGGGCGAAAGTATTGAATACCGTCGTACTAGACTGCTCATTTTCATCTTGTCTGTTTTTGCCCGATGAGAACTCTGAATCAATTCAAAAATATATACATACGTACGCCCGGAAGGTACGATTTATTGTACCGTTATTATGGTGGTACGAAACGTCTAATGTTTTAACTATTGCGACAAGACGTAATCGCTTACGCAGAAGTGATGCCGATTTGATAATTGAATTATTTGATAACCTAAATATCGAAACGGAATATTCACATGGAAGCAGCTATATAAAACGAATAATTGCAATTACGCAAGATCATCCAATTTCCGCATACGATGCCGTCTATTTGGAGTTGGCAATTCGATATTCCGCTGTATTGGCAACTGCGGATAAAAAACTATCCCGCATTGCTAAAAGCGCAGGTATAGACATCGTTAGAATCTAACATATATGTGGGAATACTTCCTCATTTTCCTTCTTTCCGCCACTCCCTGGATTGAAATCCTGTTCGTGATCCCGCCCGCGATAGCCGCCGGATTACCGCCCATCCCGGTTGCGATTGTCTCTTTCCTCGGAAATCTTATCCCGATAATCGGAATAGTATATTTTTATGAACAGTTTAAAAAATGGTGGGACGCACGAAGGAATAAAACGGAAAATAACGACCGACATCCGATAGAGGATGAACCCGATTCAAGAAGAAAAAAATTGGGACGAAAGATATGGGATAAATACGGACTACCGGGATTAGCACTTCTCGCACCCGTTGTTACCGGTGTTCATCTCGCAGCCGTTGTCGCTTTATTCTCCGGATCGCATCGTGCGGTGATAATATTCTGGATGTTCTGGAGTCTGATACTATGGACGGTCATTCTCACGGCGGGCACATATTACGGACTCGACTTTATCGGATTGACATTCGATTAATACTACTCTCCCTCTTCGCGCGTTAGATATACCAGGATAAAGGCAAGACCGATAATCCCCGCCGGGAGAAGAAAAAACACAAGGTAAACCGTCTTATCCGTACCGGAGCAGTCTCAATCTTTCATTTTTGCAGAATCACAATATAGCAATTGATGCAATAAATCTTTATATTTTTCGGTTCCACATATCTGATTAATTCTCAATAGAGAGGAACTCCTTATGCCAAAGCTAACCGTGGTTATGGGTATTATTTTCATTGTGCTTGGTCTGTTTGCTTACTTTGGGCTACGTGCAGAAAGCATCACTGCACTGATCCCCACTTTTTTCGGTATTCCGTTTCTTATCCTCGGGCTGCTCGGTCAAAAAGACAATCTTCGAAAACACATGATGCATGCAGCAGCGGCACTTGCATTGATCGGGTTTCTGGGAACGGCATCCGGTTTATTTAAATTCATATCAATGATAGGCGGCACCGGAGTCGAACGAGCCCAGGCGGTAACCATCCAGGCTATCATGTCGATTCTCTGTTTGCTGTTTGTCATACTTGCCGTTAAATCATTCATCGATGCCCGAAAAGCCCGGAAAATACAGCCGTGAAAAGGCTATAACTTGTTGGTATTAAATAACTTATAAAATAATTGGAATTAACAATTCCTTAATAAATTAGGCTTGTTATTATGGTAATTCTTCATTAAATTAACCTGAAATTAAACCAAGGAATTTTTATAGTTAGACGTAGAGTCCGGATTTTTCCCAAATACTATATGGTTTTTCACACCATTAATTCCAAGTACAACTAACACAACTAATTAACATACTAATACTGTAAGGAGTAACATATATGTACAATCATTTCCCCCGTTTTTTAGGGATTTCAATTCTTATCCTTACGATCCTTATTGCTGGAAGCACAACGGTATTCGCTCAGGGCGTTACCACTGCAGCAATCATCGGAACCGTACAGGATCAGGACGGTAATCCTCTCCCGGGAGCAAATGTCGTCGCAGTCCATGTGCCGACCGGATCGACATACGGCGCCAGCACCAGGACAGACGGTAACTACCGCATCCCCAATATGCGTGTCGGTGGGCCGTACACCCTGACGTTTTCATTCGTCGGCTACCGCTCGTATGTGGTGGAGGACGTTTATCTTACGCTGGGAGATACATACAACCAGCGTGCAATCCTGAGCTCGGAAGCCATCGAGCTGGATGAGCTCATTGTTACAGCGCTTGACGACAGGATTTTCAATCAGGAACGAACCGGCGCATCAACGAATATCTCTTCGGATAGAATTATTAACCTGCCGACGATTAACAGAGAGATAAACGATCTGACACGCCTCACCCCGCAAAGCAGCGGTACAAGTTTTGCCGGACGTGATCAACGTTTCAATAACTATACCATTGACGGCAACGTGTATAACAACAATTTCGGTTTGGGAACTTCCCAATTTGCCGGACGGAATCCTATTAGCCTGGATGTTATTGAAGAAATCCAGATCAATCTTGCTCCCTACGATGTTCGTCAGGGCGGATTCACCGGTGCAAGTGTGAACGCCGTTACGAAAAGCGGTACCAACACGTATCGTGGTACTATTTATCAATATTACAGAAATCAGGATTTTGTCGGAGATAAAATCGGCGACAACGAACTAAGCGTCGACGATTCATTTACCTCAGTCAGAGGAGTTTCACTCGGTGGCCCTGTTATGAGGGATAAAGTATTCGTCTTTGTCTCCGTCGAACAGGAAGAGGCCGATAATCCCGGCGATAACCGCCTTGCTCTTCGACCCGGTCAGACACCTGACGGAGTCCAGATAACACGAGTACCCATCGAGCGGGCAGAATTTGTACGGGACAAGATGCGTGAGATTTATGGATACTCGACTGGTAGTTTTGAGAGCATCCCCTTTGCCAACGAGGGACTTCGCCTGAATGCAAGGATCGACTGGAATATCAATAACAATCATCGTGCGATGGTACGCTTTAACCGGTATGATGCGTTTAATGATGTTACTATTAATGGTAACAGTATTCGCGGATTCCCCGGCGTCGACAGATATCGCCACAC
>SLQE01000038.1 GCA_007131635.1 Bacteroidota bacterium
ACATTCTTCTCGCTCGTCAGGTCGGTGTGCCGAAAATCGTTGTATTTATGAATAAAGTTGATATGGTCGATGATCCTGAATTACTCGATCTGGTCGAGCTTGAAGTCCGGGATCTGTTGAAACAATATGAATTCCCCGGCGACGATATTCCGGTTGTTCGCGGTAGTGCACTGCATGCGATGGAAGCAGCAATGAAGCCGGATATTTCGCCAGATGATGAAGTGTTTAAATCGATTATGGAGCTCATGAACGCTGTCGATGAATATATCCCGCTTCCGGAGCGCGACACCGATAAACCGTTCCTTATGCCGGTCGAAGACGTGTTTTCTATTACGGGCCGTGGCACTGTGGGTACCGGACGTGTAGAGCGCGGAAGAATTAAGGTGGGTGAAGAGGTTGAGATCGTTGGACTTGGTGCACACAAGAAAACAGTGGTTACCGGTGTTGAGATGTTCCGAAAACTTCTCGACGAAGCTATGGCAGGCGATAACGTCGGCCTGCTTCTTCGCGGCGTTGAGAAAGACGACCTTGAGCGTGGTATGGTTATAGCCAAAGTGAAATCCATTACACCGCACAAGAAGTTTACTGCTCAGGTCTACGTCTTGAAGAAAGAAGAGGGTGGCCGTCATACACCGTTCTTTAACGGTTATCGTCCGCAATTCTATTTCCGTACCACCGACGTAACGGGCATTGCTGATCTTCCGGAAGGAACCGAGATGATTATGCCCGGCGATAACGTCGATAATATGACAATTGAATTGATATCACCGATTGCTATGGAAGATGGTCTTCGTTTCGCTATTCGCGAAGGCGGCCGCACGGTCGGTGCAGGAATCGTGACAAAAATCATTGAATAATGGGTCATACGCTGCCCTCGCTGAGGGCAGCGAAGTCCGCCGCCGCGGCGGACTTTTTTTTGCACCCGGGAAAGAGGGTCGCGTAACAAACGAAGGATAGTAATCTATATGCGTGGTCAGAAGTTTCGAATTAAATTAAAATCATACGATCATAATTTGATCGATAAGTCGACTGAAAAGATAATCAAAACAGTACGATCAACGGGTGCGGTGGTGTCGGGACCGATACCATTGCCGACGAAGAAGACGATATATACGGTCCTGCGGTCGCCGCACGTCGATAAAAAATCGCGCGAGCAGTTTGAGATACGGACGCATAAAAGGTTGATTGATATCCTTCATTCAACCAATAAAACCGTAGATTCGCTAATGAAGCTCGAGTTGCCCGCCGGTGTCGATGTCGAGGTGAAAGTATAAGACCGCGTTGGTAGTATACCGGTAGATGATTATTGTTGATTGGAATTGTTTAAAGTTGTTTTATCCCGACGAGGAGACTCAATCGTGAGTGTAGTATTATTAGGTAGAAAGTTAGGAATGACCAGTATCTTTGATGATAATGGTTTGCAGATCCCGTGTACGGTGGTCGAGGCGGGTCCGTGCACCGTCGTTCAGGTGAAGACAAGCGAAAACGACGGATACGACGCTTTGCAGATAGGCTATGAAGACCTGCCGCAGAAAAAGGTTCGCAAACCGTTGCAAGGTCATTATAAAAAAGCAAATGTTAAACCAAAACGTCGTCTTGAGGAAGTCAGACTGAAGTCCGATACAATCGATAAAAAGATTGGTGATACAATCGATGTCTCTGTATTCGAAGCCGGTGATTCGGTTTCGGTGACCGGGGTTACGAAGGGAAAGGGCTTTCAGGGTACAGTGAAACGGCACGGTTTCGCCGGTGGTGTCCGTACGCACGGTCAGAGTGATCGACTCCGTGCACCCGGTTCAGTAGGATCCAGTTCATACCCCTCTCGTGTATTCAAGGGAATACGTATGGCCGGACGTATGGGCGGCAAAAAATTAACTGTTCGCAATTTAAAAGTGGTGAAAGTTATTCCGGAATCGAATCTGGTTCTTATCAGAGGTGCAGTGCCCGGATCGATTAACGGCTTGGTTAGAATTACTAAAATATAAAACGTGGCTATGGAACTTGAAGTATATAAAATTGACGGCACCGCATCAGGTGAAAAGATAACATTACCCGATGAGATATTCGGCATAGAGCCTCACGCTCACGCGATATATCAGGCGGTAAGATTATATCTTGCCTCGCAGCGGCAGGGTACTCATAAGGTCAAGGGTCGCACTGAAGTTCGCGGCGGCGGACGCAAACCCTGGCGTCAGAAAGGTACCGGACGCGCGCGTGTCGGAACGATACGCTCACCGTTGTGGGTCGGTGGAGGAGCCATTCATGGTCCTCAACCCAGAAACTATGCTTTTAAACTACCGAAGAAAGTCAAAGAGCTGGCTCGTAAATCGGCTCTGTCACAAAAAGTCCGTGATGAGCAGATACGAATTGTAGAGGATTTTACGTTTGATGAGCCCAAAACAAAACAAGTCGTTTCCTTTTTGACGGCATTAGGTCTAGATAGCACAAAGACGACCCTCGTTCTTGCAAAAAACGACAAGAATGTTGCCAGGTCGGGACGTAACATCGGGAACTTTGCAGTACTCGAAGCCGCGAATGCATCTACCTATGAATTGCTGGATAATAAAATGCTGCTTATACAAAAAAGCGCGGTTGAAGTACTCTCAAATGGTTTCCCGAAAACAGGAGCGCGTACCAAATGAAGATTAATGTTTTAAAGAAACCGCTGATAACTGAAAAAATGTCGATGCTTGCAAGCAAGCGGCAGTATGCATTTGCGGTTGACATAAACGCCAATAAGATTGAAATCCAACGGGCGATCGAAAATAAATTTAATGTCGATGTTGAAAGCATCCGTACGATTCGGGTAAAGGGAAAAAAGAAAACGCAGCTTACCCGGCGCGGTCGCTTTGAAGGTCACCGACCAAATTGGAAAAAAGCAATTGTTACTTTGAAGGAAGAACAGGAAATCGATTTCTTCCAAGAGGAATGATCGGAGATTTTATAGATGGCAATAAGAAAATTAAAACCAATGACTCCGGGAACAAGGTTCTATAGTGTTTCCGCTTTTGAAGAGCTTACAACCGATAAACCGGAACGTTCTCTCGTCAAACCCTTGAAAAAATCCGGCGGACGTAATAATACGGGGAGAACGACATCCCGTTTCCGCGGCGGAGGGCATAAACGACAGTACAGGTTGATTGATTTCAAGCGAAATAAAGAGAATATCCCCGCAAAGGTTGCTACAATTGAGTACGATCCGAACCGGTCGGGGAGAATAGCATTGTTACACTACGCGGATGGTGAGAAGCGATATATCCTCGCGCCGGATCGGTTGAAAGTCGGTGATAGTGTGATCACGAGTGAAGGTGCGGAGGTGAAGATCGGGAACACGCTGCCATTGCGAAATATTCCGGTCGGAACATTTGTACATAATATAGAAATGCGCCCCGGAAAAGGCGGACAGATAGCGCGAAGTGCCGGCACATCGGCTCAAATTACCGCCAAGGAGGGCACGATTGTCCAGATAAAACTTCCGTCGGGTGAGGTTCGTATCACTTCGCAAAACTGCAAGGCAACGATCGGTGTGGTGAGTAATGTCGACCACGAAAATATTTCCTACGGAAAAGCCGGCCGCAAGCGATGGTACGGTCGTCGTCCGCATAACCGCGGAGTTTCGATGAACCCGGTCGACCATCCTCACGGCGGCGGTGAAGGCAAGGCACCTCAGGGAAATCCGCATCCGGTATCTCCGTGGGGTTTGAATACGAAGGGCAAGAAAACCCGGCGCGGTAAAAAAGCATCTGATAAATTTATTGTAAAACGCAGAAAAAAGTAATCTGAGTAGGTTAAAATAATATTATGGCACGATCGTTAAAAAAAGGCCCGTATGTTGATGAAAAACTTATGAATAGAGTTGAAGCTCTGAATAAGTCTAACCAGAAAAAGGTAGTAAAAACATGGAGCAGAACATCAACGATAACCCCCGATTTTGTCGGGCACACAATTGCAGTGCATAATGGTAATAAATTTATACCGGTTTATATTCAGGAAAGTATGGTCGGTCATAAACTCGGTGAATTTGCACCGACCCGGATCTTTCGTAGCCATCCCGGTGGTAAATCGGAACGGGCATAATAAACGAACTTGGTGGAGAAACTATAACTATGGAAGCACGCGCAGTTCATAAATATTTACCGACATCACCCCGCAAGATGCGTTTGGTAATCGATCTCATTCGCGGAAAAGGTGTCGAGGAAGCGATATCGGTTCTGCACTTTTCGCCGAAGCATTCCGCAAAAGAAGCCGAGAAAACACTTCGGTCGGCAGTCTCTAATTTGCAGAATAAAGAAGAAGCCGGAAGAATTGATTTCTCGCAAATTTATGTCAAGGATGCGTTTGTAAACAACGGTCCGATGGTGAAACGGATCAGGCCGGCTCCGATGGGACGTGCTTACCGCGTCAGAAAACGATCGAACCATTTAACGATCGTTGTTGCGATCCGCGATGATGTGGTAGCACAAAAACGTGAAAAAGCTGCTAAGAAAAAAGAGCCGGTAAAGAAACAACCGCAGGTAAAGGAACAACCGAAAAAACAGGTGACAACAAAACAGAAACAAGAAAGTTAAAGGAGTAATAATTTGGGTCAGAAAGCGCATCCGGTAGGTCTTCGTCTCGGTATTATCAAATCCTGGGATTCTAACTGGTATGACGGTAAAAGTTTTTCTCAGAAACTTCAGGAAGATGTGATGGTCCGGAATTACATTCGGAATCGAATGAAGAAGGCCGGCATCTCGAAGATTCTTCTCGAGAGAACACCGAAACGTGCCGTTATTACCATTCACACCTCTCGCCCGGGTATAGTCATCGGTCGCAGCGGTAAAGAAATATCCCAGCTTGAAGAAGAGTTAAAGAAAATAACCAATAAAGACGTGAAGATCCTTATTCATGAAATCAAACGACCTGAGTTGGATGCGTACCTTGTAGCTGAAAATATCGCTAATCAAATCGAGGGAAGAATCTCTTTCCGCCGGGCAATGAAAACGGCTATTACCGCTTCAATGCGTATGGGTGCGGAAGGAATTCGTATTATGTGTGCGGGAAGACTCGGTGGTGCCGAAATGGCCCGGACAGAGCAGTATAAAAAAGGCAGAATTCCGCTGCACACGCTCCGTGCCGATATTGATTACGCTACAGCTTCTGCGCAGACCATTTATGGTATCATAGGAGTAAAAGTATGGATCTGCAAAGGCGAAGTCATTGGTCAGATGACTCAAGTACGATAGTTTGCTGAAGGAGACGTATTATGTTAATGCCAAAAAGGGTAAAGTACAGAAAAGCACATCGCGGAAGGCGGAGGGGAAACTCTCATCGCGGTTCAATCGTGAGTTTCGGTGATTTTGGACTGAAAGCTCTCGAACCGGGGTGGATCACAAGCCGCCAGATTGAGTCGGCACGTGTCGCCATTACGCGTATGATGAAAAGAGAAGGCCGGCTCTGGATACGGATTTTCCCCGATAAACCCGTAACCAAAAAACCCGCCGAAACCCGGATGGGAAAAGGTAAGGGTGCCCCCGAGTTTTGGGTGGCAGTGGTTAAACCCGGACGTATAATGTTTGAAATAGCCGGTGTCAACAGAAAAATAGCCGATGAAGCTATGCGCCTTGCCTCCCATAAGTTGCCGATAAAAGCACGGCTTGTCACACGTAGCGATGTGGAGAGATAAACCATGGAAAAAATTAAAATTAGAGAAATCCGTGAGATGTCGACCGAGGAGCTTCAGAAGAGAATTATAGATGAACGAATCAACCTCGAGAATTTACGGTTTCAGCATGCAACAACGAGGATCCAGAATACGGATAACCTGAAAAAAAGCCGGCACCTTATCGCCCGTATGATGACTATTATACGGGAACGTGAACTGGGGAAGGGTGAGCAACTTATCGCTGCACCGAAACAAACATCAAAAAAAGTATCGAAGACTGAGGAATAAGTAGAAACGTATGGAAACTACTGCACCTGCAAGTAAAACAGAAAGAACAACACAACGAAAATCTCGCATCGGCAGGGTTGTAAGCGACAAGATGGACAAAACCGTCGTTGTATTGATTGAACAGCGTATCGCGCATCCGATTTATAAAAAAATATTTAAGCAAAGTAAGAAGTATGTAGCGCACGATGAAAATCAGGATGCGAAGGTAGGCGATCTTGTTCGTATCATGGAGACCAGACCCTTAAGCAAACGGAAGCGATGGCGGCTGGTAGAAATAGTTGAACGTGCGAAATAATTTTTTGGAGTAAACTGAAATGATACAGGAAGAAACAAATTTAATAGTTGCAGATAATTCCGGTGCCAGGCGGGTGCGTTGTATCCGCGTGCTCGGTGGTAGTGATCGAAGATACGCAGGGCTTGGTGATCTTATCGTGGTATCGGTCAAAGCTGCAATACCCGGAGCACCGGTCAAAAAGGGTGAGGTATCGCGTGCAGTCATCGTGCGCACGAAGAAAGAAACGAGACGCGAAGACGGAACGTATATCCGATTCGATGAAAATGCAGCAGTACTGTTAAACCCTCAAAACGAACCTCGCGGGACCCGAATATTTGGTCCGGTTGCCCGTGAACTTCGTGATAAACAATTTATGAAAATCATTTCACTCGCACCTGAAGTTTTGTGAGAAGTTTATGAATATCAGAAAAAATGACAATGTACTTGTAATCTCCGGAAACGATGTCGGTAAACAGGGCAGAGTTTTAAAAGTTTTTCCGGAACGAGGAAGAATCATCATCGAAGGCGTAAACATTATAAAGCGACATCAGCGCCCGACACAGAAAAGTCCACAGGGCGGTATCGTCCAGAAAGAAGGGTCGATTCACTCGACGAATGTTATGATCGTTTGCCCTAAGTGCAATAACGCGTCACGGGTCGGCCGCAAGAGGATCCGCGAAGCCGACACAAATGTGTCGAAGTTTATGAGAGAGTGTAAAAATTGCGGAGATATGTTTTAATGGAAAAAGATAAAGATCAGAAAAAACAACAGAAAAAGCAGCCGAAGACTGAAAAAGCGGGAAAGAAAAAAAGCGGGAAAAAAGATGCTCCGGTAGAGCAAAAACCGCAGATCGAATATGGCATACCGCGGTTGCTTGAACGATGGCGGAAAGAGATCGTACCTGCGATGATGAAACGTTTTGGTTATAAAAATTCTATGCAGGTGCCGACGGTAGAAAAAATATCGGTAAACATTGGTGTTGGTGATGCGGTACAGGATCCGAAAATACTCGATGGGATCGTAAAGGAGCTTGCACTGATTGTCGGTCAGCAGCCGGTCATTACCAAGGCGCGGCAATCTATATCGAACTTTAAATTACGCGAAGGGATGCCTGTCGGTGTCAGGGTTACGCTTCGTCGTGCTATGATGTATGAATTTCTCGACCGGTTAATTAATGCAGCCGTTCCGCGAATTCGCGACTTCCGCGGTTTCAGTGATAAGTCTTTTGACGGCCGCGGAAATTATACACTCGGTATCAAGGAGCAGATTATTTTTCCGGAAATAGACGTTGACAAAGTGACCCGCATTTACGGAATGGATATTACCATTGTTACGACGGCAAAAACCGATGAAGAAGCTTACGAACTTCTGAGAAATTTCGGTTTTCCGTTTGTCCGGCGTCAGGAAATCGTTCAACAAACAGATGCAGCATAGACAAGATATTTAATCACATAAGAGGTGCCTGTGGCGCGAACATCTTTAATTGTAAAAGCAAAAAAAGAACCAAAATACAGTACACGTAAATACAATCGCTGTATGTTCTGCGGACGATCGCGGGCTTATCTGCGAAAATTCGGCGTATGCAGAATATGTTTTCGTAATATGGCGCTCGACGGAAAAATACCGGGCGTACGAAAAGCGAGCTGGTAAATACGGGATAATGAAACAGAAGGAGATTCGAAATATATGTCGATGACCGATCCAATAGCCGACTTTTTAACCCGCATACGAAATGCCGCAAAAGCAAAGCATAAACGGGTTGATATACCGGCATCAGGTTTGAAAAAAGAAATTGCAAGAATTCTGAAAGATGAAAAGTATATTCAGGATTTCATAATCATTGAAGACCCGAAACAGAATGCCATACGTATCGCATTAAAGTATCGGGACGGCCAGAGCGTTATTAAGGGTTTGGAGAGAGTGAGCCGCCCGGGACTAAGGCAATATTCAGATAAGGATAATTTACCACGGGTAATTAACGGACTTGGTGTAGCGGTCATCTCTACATCAAAGGGTGTTATGACGGATAAGCAAGCCCGCCAGGCAGGTGTCGGTGGCGAGGTTATTTGCTATATCTGGTAAAATAATCTCATTTTTAAGCTTCTTTATTAAGGAGAAGGTATAGTGTCACGAGTTGGAAAAAAACCGATTCCCATAGCGAAGGGAGTCAAAATCGAAAAATCAAATGGTACGGTCAAAGTAAAAGGACCGAAAGGGGAACTAACGGTTGAAGTTAAGCCGGAAATAACCCTAACCATTAAAGAGGAAGAGGTAGTACTCGAGCGTCCCTCTGATTCGCGTCAGCATAAATCGATGCACGGACTTTATCGTGCGTTAATTGATAGCATGGTGACAGGGGTTACAACAGGATATCAGAAAAAACTTGAGATAGTCGGTGTCGGTTATCGGGCAGAAATGAAAGGGGAAAAATTATCTCTCCAATTGGGATATTCCCATCCGATATTGTTTTCATTACCTCCGGAGATAACCGTTGAAATCCCGGCTCCGACACAAATTCTGATCAGTGGAATAGATAAGCAGCTTGTCGGACAGGTCGCGGCAAAGATCCGAAGTATGCGCCCTGCCGAACCATATAAGGGCAAAGGCATTAAATATGAAGGCGAGTACATTCGACGTAAAGCCGGTAAGACGGCCGCTAAGTAAGGGTATCAACGTTCATTTAATTTGAAGTACACGTTACTATGACAAAGAAAAATAATACCAGGAGCAGGTCGCGAATCAAGAAATCGGTTCGCAAGAAAATATACGGGACACCGGAAAGACCGCGTCTATCCGTATATAGAAGTCTGAATAACATCTATGTACAAATAATAGACGATCTCAGTGGGAGAACCTTGCTGCAGGTGTCTACCCTTATGCCGGAATTGCGCGACTCGCTCAA
>SLQE01000271.1 GCA_007131635.1 Bacteroidota bacterium
ACGGACATGTTTTTTATATCTTCAATCGAACCAAGTTCCTCTGCTAATATACGCGCAGCTCCCTGTCCGACATAGCGGATGCCTAAGGCAAAAAGGACTTTTTTGAACGGCCTTTCCCTGCTCTTCTCTATTGCATGAATAAGGTTCGAGGCACTTTTTTCACCCATCCGGTCAAGCCGAACAAGGTCATCTTTTTTTAAGGTATAGAGATCTGCGGGTGTCGCTATTAAACTATTCCTAATAAGTTGATCAATTATCGCTCCGCCAAGTCCGTCTATATCCATTGCCTGTCTGCTTGCAAAATGCTCTAACCGACCTTTGATTTGCGCCGGACATTCGGAGTTTACACAATAATAGTTTGCTTCGCCCTCGAATCGTTTTATTTCGGATTTACACACAGGGCACACAGTTGGGATAGAAAATTTTCGCGTGCCTTTTAATCGTTTTTCCTTCAGAACACCGGAAATTTTCGGTATAACGTCCCCGCCTTTTTCGACGATCACGGTATCCCCCACCCGGACATCGAGTCGCTCAATTTCATCTGCATTATGCAACGTTGCCCGCCTGACCGTCGTACCTCCGAGCAGCACGGGTTCAAGATCCGCAACAGGTGTAAGAGTCCCCAGGCGACCGACCTGAAGTACAATTCCATTAATTTTCGTCTCGGCTTTTCGTGAAGTAAACTTATATGCCGTCGCCCACCTTGGACTCCTGGCAATGGTGCCCAGTTTTTCCTGCTGTTGGAGTGAATCTACTTTTATAACGACACCGTCAATTTCATAGGGCAGGCTGTCCCGTTTCGTTTCCTCCTCTCTGCAAAACGAGATCACCTTATCTATGGAATCAAACCGTTCGAATCTTTCGTGAACAGGGAAACCCATCTCAAGCAGCATGTGAGAGCGATCATAATGGCTGTTGTTTTTCACGTCGTTACCGATAAGCTGATAGGCAAAAAATCTGAGTTTCCTTTGCGCAACAATTTTTGGGTCCTGTAATTTCAGTGTTCCTGCGGCAGCGTTTCTCGGATTCGCAAACAGCTTTTGTTCCATCTTTTCCCGGTATGTATTTAACGCGTGGAAATCTTCCTTGAACATAATGACTTCACCGCGGACTTCGATGTTGTTGTATTTTGCGCCGTCATGTCGAAGCCGTAACGGAATACTGCGTACAGTTCGAAGGTTCGCGGTGATGTCATCACCCTGAGTACCATCACCCCGTGTAGCCCCCCTGACAAAACGTCCCTTCCCGTACTGGAGCGTAACCGCAACGCCATCAAATTTCAATTCCGTAACGTAGAATACCTCTTCGCTCCCCACGCCATTTCGTACACGTCTGTCAAAATCGTACAGTTCATTTTCGTTATACGTATTTGATAAACTCAGCATCGGTATTGCATGGGTAACAACCGGGAATATTTTGGTCGGCTGGCCGCCGACACGTTGTGTCGGTGACTCCGGTGTCCGATACTCCGGATACCGCTCCTCAAGTTCGATCAACTCGGCCATGAGTCGATCATACTCTTCATCGGTTATCACGGGATCCGCAAGCACGTAATACCGATAATCGTGATCGAGTAATTCCTTTTGTAATTGCAAAATCCGTTTTTGTACCGATTCGGGAGATGGCTGGGGGGTCATTGCGAATTATCGATGATTTGTTAAAAAGATTATCATTGTATCCCATCCCGTGTTATATGCAAATTTCTGAGAACCTGACCGGGGGAACCGAGAACACCGATACTGTCACTATTAAGTTTAATGCTCACCCCGCCCGCATTCCCCACCGTCATAAGGAACTCATTGGCAGCTTTCCACGTACTTACTCTGCCCGGCGGAAAGATATACTCCTCCTGCGCTATGTTGTCGACAGTAATCGTGAGCCAAACGGTATCTAAGGCGGTCACCACAAGATGGAGACTATCTCTCGCTTCTATACCGGTAAAAGCAGGTCGATCGATTGATTCGGATACCGCAGGCTCCGCCTGTTCTTCAATTTCCCGGACGACATCCAGGAAAGGACGCTCCGCTACCTGTTCTTCATTTGTACCAAACATAGAAATCAGAATATATACAATCAAGGCAATGCCACCGACCACTGCAAGTGACAAAAACATCGACTTTAATTTCGGTAGAGGCGTTGTGTCCGGCTTTGGTATGTAATTCCTTTCAGGACGGGATTCTTTATGTTCCTGTTGACCTGACTTGCGGTCTTTATATTCCTCGAATTGTGCAATTATTTTATTTTCGTCGAATTCAATGTATTTGGCATACTGTTTAATAAAGGATTTGACGTACGGTTTCGGAAGTATATCAAAATCACCCTGCTCAATCGCTTCGAGAAACCGGATATTAATGCGTGTCGATCCCGAAATATCCTGAAGCGATATCTTTTTATTAAGCCTTGCTTCTTTAAGCTCCTGTAAAAACTTCGGATCCAATACCAACTCCGTTGATTAAAATGATGGATAAGGATACAATATAGAATTATTTCGGAAATTATATGAACATCATAAAATAGCCAACATAGCTATGAAAAGCAAACGAATCCAAGGGCGGTATGATGGGACGGAAATTCTATATACCTTCAAATAACACCTAATAATACTTACAAAAAAAAACTCCGAAGGAAACACATCCTTCGGAGTTTTTTGCAAGTCGGAACGGCGGGATTTGAACCCGCGACCCCTTGAACCCCATTCAAGTGCGCTACCGGGCTGCGCTACGTTCCGATAATGGTTTACTTCACCTTCTCTAACAATTCCTCAAGAAATTTTTTCACTTCGATCATATCGTTACGAAGCTTTTCATCCTTGATCTTAGGGGCTTTCGGCGGTACGGAAATAAGTTCAAGCTGCTCGCCGGTCTCTGATTCGGGAGTCCAGTTTTTCAGCACCTGCTTCGCTCCTTCTATGGTATATCGCTCATCGCGGAGCAGTTTCTTAATAAATAATATTAATTGGATATCACGATTGGTGTATATCCGGTTTCCGGCCCGATTTTTAGAGGGTTTCAGTTGCTCGAATTCCGACTCCCAGTATCGAAGGACATATTGCTCAAGATCGGTGATCTTGCTCACCTCGCTGATCGAGTAATAGAGCTTTTTTATAGAGTGTTTTTTCATAGACTGCTTTATATGATACGAAACAGTGAATTAAATATCAAGCACTTATCCATTTAAAATCCGGTAATGTAATACCTGTTTGTCTTGCACCGGATCATGCCATCGGATTTCTCTTTTCCTCCCATTTCTCCTCATTTTCTGTCTCAGGCCAATATTTATGTCCGAGTTTTCTCTCCACTTTCGTTATATAGCTTCCCTGCCCTTTTTGGCGAATAAATTTCAGTGCTCTTCCCCCTGCATATAGAAAACCCGATATTACCAGGACGGCAAGTATCGTTTCTATCAGTTCGTTGTTGATGTTATGGGAGAATTGGGTTCCCCAGACAATAATTCCGTGCAGATGATTTGCCAGGTAGGTTCCTATTTCCGTTCCGTATTTTGTCGTGAATTCTTTTGCTGTCAGGACGGCATAGTCATTCGAGATTTCAACTAATTTCTTTAGATTTTTTACGGCATCTACGGGTACGGTCCAGACTTTTGTACCTCCCTGTATTGCTTTTGCAAGCGCGCTCCCACCGGCACCGGCCGCTATTATTCCTGCCGGTATTGAAGCTATCTTCAGTATATACTCCGGGAGTACAAGTGTCTGTCTTACTGTGTTCCTGATATTCCGTCCCATCTGTTCATTCCTCGATCTTAGTTCGCTTTCTGTACAGAATATATAAAGCAATGAATTCTTATTTTTCAATAATAACAAATGCGACAACCGTATTATCCGAATGAGACAAAGAGATCAATACCCTGTCCTTCTCGATCCTGTCCGCCAGCTTGCCGTAGAGGGTGATCGATGGCTGACCCAATTCATTGTTTGAGACTTCAATATCTTTCCAGCTAAACTCCCCACGCCAGCCGGTCGAGAGTGCTTTGCTGAACGCCTCTTTCGCCGCAAAACGGGCAGCAAAATGCTGATGCGATATTTTCTTAGAACGGCAGTAATTGATTTCCGTTTCGGTAAATATCTTGGATATAAATGTATCTCCATAACGGTCAATGATATCACGGATGCGATCAATTTCGATTATGTCGACACCGATTCCCTGTATCATAAAATACTCTGAGACTTCCCTTGTTTTTCGTTGACGTCATCGACGATTTTAAGCAATTCCTGAATATCATATATCTCATAGTCCGCACCGGAGTTCTTCGTCCCGAATGTATCCCCATAGCGAGCAAATACCGTCTTCATTCCCACTTTTGCTGCACCCACCATGTCACGTTCCGCCCAATCGCCGATCATTAATGATTCGGAAGCATCGACACCCAGTCTCTCGAGTGCGGTTTTAAACGGTACCGGACTCGGCTTATATTCACCGGTATCTTCGTGTGTTAACACGACATCGAACAGATGATGCAGATTGAGGTAGGTCAACCGCAACCACGCTTCACGGCTTGGTGCATCCGACACGACGGCAAGTTTTATACCCCGCTTCACCAATTGTACCAGGGTCATGAATACGTGCGGGTAGGTAACAAGTGCTGCTTCCCGCGCTCTGCGATAGGCAACGATACCGGCTGCGAGAATTTTATGATCGATTTTATTGGATTCATCAGATAACAGAATATCAAACACCTGTTGAAACTCTATGCCGCGTTCTTTGTATATGTATTCAATCTTGTGCCGCGCTTCTTCGAACGTCATACGCAATCCGGCATCAATCATAGCACGAATTGCAGCTTCGATTGCGCGTCGTTTCATTTCCATAAAATCGACAAGCGTGTTATCGAGATCGAAAACTATTGCTTTGATCATGTTGATTTTTTGAGATAATGTTGTTGTTTAATGGCCTCTACCCCCAGGAGATAACCGTTTATTCCAAATCCCGATATTTGTCCGGTACACACAGCCGCAATAACCGATTTTTCACGGAATGCTTCGCGCGCGTGAATATTGGAGATGTGTACTTCAACGACGGGTATAGTCAACATTGCGACCGCATCTCTTAATGCATACGAATAGTGAGTCAACGCCCCCGGGTTCATGACAACGCCATCCATGGGTTTTTCAATAAGTCCGTTAAGACGCGTCACTAATGTACCCTCTTCATTCGATTGCAGAAATTCAAAAGTGTCATCGGGAAATTTCCCGGTCAGCAATCTTTCTAGATCACCGAGAGTCTGAGTGCCGTAGATACCGGGTTCGCGAGTTCCCAGTGTATTAAGATTCGGGCCGTTGAGTATCAGTATCTTCATTGATTTGTCCTTCGGATTGTACACCTTGTAATTGCTGTCTGTACCTGGCCATCTCGTCGTCAACGATTTGCCTGATGAAAGGCTTCATGTACAGATCGTCTCCGCCGTACAGACCGACCACACGCGAGAGTAATGTGATCTGCTGGGTCAGTGAATTTTTTTTATTCATCACAACAAGATTTTGATCGTATAATATACAGTCTCCTCCTTTAAAGTCACCTTTTTCATAGCGGAGTTCCAATCCAAGTGACGATACAAGACTTTCAAGTTCACCAACGATGTCTTCCTGCTTCATAAATACTTTATCATGCTTCGTGTTCGGTATTGATATCAGTGTTGCTGTGTGTCTGACTTATGTTCAGTATCAATATTCCAGTTCTTTATCCAACTCAGATCATGGGATATATTCATTAAATTTTCCATACCTGCATGTGTTAATGAAAAATACTTATCCGTAAACCTTTGCTCGATATCATCGGGTCCCAATTTGAGCAGAGAACGCATCGACATACTTACTTTTTCGACCCCATGCTGAAATTCGGCCGATAATTTGGGATAGGCCTCGGAATCAGGTGATGTGCGCTTCATAATACCGAATAAACGGTAGATATACTTTGCATGAAACGTAAGGTCATCGAAGACCTGTTCCTGACCGTGATCCCTGCTTACCTGTAAGAGTATTGAAATATCCTGCTTATTTTTCAGGCGGTCCCGTGAATATGAATCCACGCGGTCAACAAAGCTGCTTATTTCCTGACGAATTTTCATGACCATCGTTCTTGATATTGATATTCAGAATCTTAAATATACTGTTATTCAAGGGCATAATCAACGAAATGTACACATTCCAAGAAAGACCCGATCAATCACGCTATTTTGTTGTATGTATAGGATGGTGCGTTTTTTCGAAGGCAAGAACTATGAGTAATGAACGCGTGTTAGGTTAAAACAACCGATAATTACTAATTTATCAGAAAGGACAGACTGATATGAGCAATAAATTGAATACTCTGTCTGCTATGTGGCTGTTGATTGTTTTTATCACGGCCGGCTGTAACGACAGCACCCCGAGTGAACCGGTAGAAGACACCATTTCATTTTCTAACGATGTGTTGCCGATCTTTCAGCAACATGGATGCTCATCTTGTCACGGGGGTGAAGCGGGTCTTTTCGTAACCACAGTTCAGGGACTTCTCACGGGCGGCGATAACGGACCTGCTGTAATTCCGGGCGATTCGGAAAATAGTCTGTTAATCCAAAAGCTCTCACCCGAACCGCCATTCGGCGGCAGAATGCCGCTGGGCGGAACACCCGTGCCGGAATCTCAACAAACTATAATTAAGGAGTGGATAGACGAAGGAGCCAAAGATAATTGATGGATCAAAACAGGCAATGTGCGCCGGGTGAAACAAGAAAAAGTTAGTCAATTTTAAAAGGCACTAAGGATGTGAACGAAAACTCACTATTTTGTATGACAGGGTTTCGATTTGTTCCATTTTTCAATATTTTTGAAAAGCGATTCGACTTTTCTTCCACACCGCTAGGTTGCCTCGTCAATCAGATATAAAATCGATGTATATTCTCTGTCACTTACAACAGACAGTCCTATTTCACATCCTCTGCTCGTTGAATATCCTTCTGTAACTGAATCCGGCAATGAATCATTTAAATTATTTAGCGAGGATTCCGTCAATTCGGGTCGGAGGAAGCCACGGTCACCGGCAAAGCCACAGCATTTCACGAAGGGTGGAATAATGACTTCTTCGGCACACATTTCGGCAACCTCTCTCAACCTGGCATCCAGACCCAGCTTACGCGAGCTGCATGGCACATGCACCGCAACGGATCTTGATACCTTCTGAAAAGTGAGTCTATCCTTGAAATAATCGAGAACGAACTCAGAGGGATCGTAAATCTTTAAAATCGGATCGAAGACTTCCCTCATCCGCTGTAAACACGGACTGGTATCCATCAAGATAGGTATTTCTCCGTTCCGGGATGTATCTTTTATCGCTGCTTCCATTTCACGCGCCTTCTCATCGCCTTGCCTGACAAAACCTTTACTCGAAAAAGCAAGTCCGCAACAGAGATTATGTATGTCTTTTGGATAAATAATATTGTAGCCGGCTTTAGAACACAGTGACTCCATCACCTGCGCCTGAGAGCGTCTGTCGACACTGGTTCGGTAAACGCCCATGAGTCTGCTGACACAACTCGGGACATAAACAACCGATAACGATGCACCGTTTGTCATCCGGTTTTTAGGTAACGCTGCAGCTCCCCGGGGTACATATTTCGTCCATTGTGGTATGAGTCCGCCACTCATCCTACGGAGTGCTCCGGTCATAGCAGACATCGTTTTTTCGCCCAATATCTTATGTAGAGCATCGGCAATATTCATACCGTATCTCATACCCGTGATTGACGGTCCCATGCCCTGTGCAATCACTGTCGCGATACTATTGGCAGTCGGCGAGGTGTTGATCTCCCGAAGCTTTTTGACAAGCTTTCCGGTGTCGATATCGACCGGACAACTTGTCGCGCACATACCATCAGCGGCACACGTTTCAAGGCCCTGATATGAATATAATTCTTTTAGTCTGGAGAGGAGAATCGAATTTTCCCCGGTTTCGGATAAGCGTGTAATCTCACGCCATGCAACAATGCGTTGACGGGGTGTTAAGGTCAGGTCTTTCGACGGACAATGGATCTCGCAGAATCCGCATTCAATGCACTTATCGATTAATTCGTGTGCTGCGGGCATTGGTTTTAAATCTTTGAGGTAGATCAACGGGTCGTCATGCAAAATGACGCCGGGATTTAAAAGATTATCGGGATCGAAAATATTTTTTATCTCTTTCATTATTTTATACGCTTCTTTTCCCCACTCCATTTCAACGAAAGGTGCCATATTACGGCCGGTTCCATGCTCCGCTTTTAACGCTCCGTCATATGTACGCACGACCATGTTTGTTACATCCTGCATAAAATAACGGTACCTGACAATCTCATGCTGCACATTAAAATCCTGATTGAAGACAAAATGTAAATTACCTTCCAGGGCGTGACCGAAGATGATGGCCTCATGATATCCGTGCTTTTTGAAGAGATTTTGCAAATCAAGGGTTGCTTCGGCAAGATTATCGATCCGAAATGCAACGTCCTCGATAATGACTGTTGTTCCGATTTCCCGCATATTTCCAAGCGCAGGGAACAATCCTTTCCGGATATTCCAGTACATAGTGTACTCAACCGGATCGTCGGTAAATTCCACGGGTCGTGCCATGGGTAGCGATGCAATCGATTGAGTAATTTCATCAATATTTTTTTCAAGGATTTCTTTACTCCCGGCGCGTGTTTCAACGAGAAGGCATGCAACCGAATCATCGAGTTCCTTAAGGTACGGGGGCAATCCCTTTTTATTCTCAACCGATCGAAGCGCCGCCCGATCCATAAGCTCGACGGCATCAACGTTTTGGTGTTTGAGAATCACGACCGCATCGCAGGCAGTCTTGATATCGGGGAAAAACATCATCGAGCTTGCTTTAAACGGATGCTCGACTACGGTATTATACGTTACCTCCGCAATAAAGCCGAGAGTACCTTCAGAGCCGATCATAAGATGCTCGATCATATCAATCGGATCGTCAAAATCTACAAGAGCATTCAGACTATATCCGTTTGTATTTTTCATTTTAAACTTATCCCGGATGCGATCCGCTAGCGGTTGATTCTCTTTTATCTTTTTCGA
>SLQE01000166.1 GCA_007131635.1 Bacteroidota bacterium
GACATCTATAAGGACCTCATTTGTTTTATACCAGGTGAGAAAATCAGAGGAGTACGCCATGCTGTCGCGGGCGTGTCCGTCGTAACTCAAACCGAAATAAAAAAGCAACCAATATCCGTCGTGATTAAAAACACAGGGATCGGAGGCAAACCTACCATCGAACGACCGGATATCCCCTGTCGATATGACGGGATTTAAAGGATATTTTGTCCAGGTACGGAGATCGTTTGAATATGCGAAACCGATCTGTTCCTTCCAGTCGCCTTCGGTTATGTTTTTTGCGTTATAGAATAGATAGAAAACCCCCTCGTGTTCCATGATCCATGATTTATATAATCCCCCGGCTTCCCAGGCATATCTCTTTTCCGGAAAAAGAACCGGATCTTCAACGGTCCAGTTTATCAGATCATCGCTGTAACAGATACCTATCATACCGGGTCCGACCTCGTATCCCTCACCGGGATACGTATGATAGGTACCGATATATTTCCCGTTGATTTTCCTGACTTCACCTGATCCGTAAAGGTCATTATCCCGAATAATGCTTGTCATAGCGATATTATATTCGGTATATGAACCGGACGGACCCCGATCGATGATCATTCCTATTTTTTCCCATGATACAAGGTCATCGGAAACAGCCATACCGGTGCGGTATCCTATACCATCCCATCCCACACATGTCATATAGTATTTCCCATCGTGCCTGAACACGAAAGGGCAATCCACAGCATGACTGTCGAATGCTCCTTTTCTGTAGGATGGTTTTAGAACAAGCTGACCGCACTTATTGCGCACATAAATCTGCAGACTGATTGGAGATATATCCATGGAAATTTGGCCTGCTACTCCCCGAGTAATAATCTTTTTTTATCCATATAATAACAGAAATTGTCATAACTCACATCCGGCGGAACAAGATGATCGACCTGCGGTGTATATCCTCCTTCCTCGACAACGGGACGGAGGAGTTCGAGGTGTTCATCAATCGCCTGCTTCGTGGTTGCGAGTACCCGTTTATCAACTCCGCCGCCTAATCGGAGCGAGCGACCGTATTTTTTACGGAGATAGCCCGGGTCCATTCCGGCCGCTCTTTCACATGGCCACAGTAAATCTATACCGATATCCAGAAAGTCCTGGATGAGCACCTCCGGATTTCCGTCGGTATCGAGTGTCACATATCGTACACCATTCGATTTCAAAAAATCAACAAGACGCCTCATGTGCGGTTTTATGAACTTCCGGAACGTATCGGGACTCAGCAACGGTCCGTTCTTCATCGAAAGGTCCTCACTGAGATTAAAATAATCCACATCCGTTTTTTCGAGTATCGGTCGGGATACTTCGATCGTGAAATCCGCATAAAATTCCATCATTTCGTGCATCATTTCGGGATAATCGTACCACGCCAGCGACAGGTTCTCCGTTCCCATCCATTCGCGCGCACGCCAGTAGAACCCCCCGGCAGCTACGTTTTTCCCCAGGACAAGGACGTGCTTTCGTTCTTTCCAACCCTGTAGATACAGTGACTCCCACTGCGCAGGATATCGGGATTGTAAATTCGATTCATATCGCTTTCGTAATTCGCGAAAGTCTTCGGGTTTTTCCACCGGGAATTTTAAATACTGATCCATCGACAAACGCTGCCCGCGGACCGTCCCTTCAAGTAATGCCTTACGGACTATTCCGTTCGAATCCTGAAAGACCTCATACCGGTCGTTCGATTCAAGGACAATTCTATCAAACGGCGGCATCATACTGTATTGCACGGGTATAAACTCTCTCGCATCCATGTTAAAATATTCTTCACCGGTGAACCAATCCCAGTGCAGCGAATACGGGTGTACACCCTCCTGACTCCATCGATCGATAGTTTGCTGCCATACACCGACCTCATGGTTCGGAACTCTATCGACCGGCTGATACTCCATTGTGCGGATAAAACGATCCCGGTTAGTCATACCATCCAGATATTTTACATACGAAATGCCGTTTATTATGTGGTTATATAATGTAGTGAGAGATTATAGCATTTTCAATATTTTATACATAAATTTATATATCATTTCACCTGTGAAAAGCCGCGTTGCTTTATTGAACTTGGCGTCGTGAATAAGTATATTACATAATGAAATGAAGTTTAATATATAAAATACCATTTCATATCGTGTCTTTGGAGCACGATAAAGACAACAATCCTTAGATAATACTATTTCTTACCACGAAGACAGGAAGCATCTATGGAACAACTGCAGAAGTTATCTGAAGCAATCATTAACGGCGATGCAAAAGCAGCACGTGAACTAACCCGCGAAGCATTGAATCACCGTGTCGATCCAAAAGTTATCGTCAAAGATTACCTGATACCGGCAATGGACGAGGTCGGGAAACGTTTTGAATGCAATGAATTTTTTGTTCCTGAATTATTGATAGCTGCCCGGGCTATGAAGGGTTCTCTGGAACTTATAAACCCCATCCTCGCATCCCGGGGAGACAAGCCGGCCGGACGCGTTGTTATCGGCACCGTAAAGGGCGATTTACATGACATCGGGAAAAACCTCGTCGCTTCGATGCTTGAAGGTGCGGGATTCGAGATTATCGATCTCGGAGTCGATGTTTCACCCGAAACATTTGTGAACTCGATAAAAGAAAAACAACCCACGTTTTTAGCGCTCTCCGCACTGCTTACAACGACAATGCCATCCATGAAACATACAATCGATGCGTTAAAAGAAGCTGGTATACGCGATAACGTTAAAGTCCTCGTCGGCGGTGCACCCGTCTCGTCACGTTACGCAGAAGAAATCGGTGCAGACGGATATAGCGATAGTGCAAGCGGAGCCGTCGGTCTCGTACGCAGTTTAATGACATAATCAACAAAACCCCTAAAAGAATACCAGCATGCATTCAACACTCCAGGAAATAGTTGCGTTGCGACCGGTTATAACAGACGGCGCGTGGGGTACACAGTTTCAGACGAAAGGGTTACCGCAGGGAGCATGTCCGGATCAACTTAATCTCACAAAACCCGAATGGGTTGAGCAGGTCGCCCGGTCATATATCGATGCCGGAAGCAATATAATTCTGACAAACACATTCGGCGCAAATTCAATTATACTCGAAAAACACGGATTAAGAGAAAAAACATTCGACATCAACAGAGCCGGTGCATCGATATCAAAAGCGGCTGCCGCGGCAAAGGCATTTGTATTCGGCTCGATCGGACCGAGCGGTAAAATGCTTCTCATGGGAGAAGTAACCGAAGACGCGTTGAAAGATGCTTTTTCTGAACAGGCAACCGGACTGGCCGAGGGCGGTGCGGACGCAATCATTGTCGAAACCATGAGCGATCTCGAGGAAGCCAAAATAGCTCTCGCCTCTGCTAAAGCGACGGGCCTACCCGTTTTCGTATCGATGGTGTTCGATTCGGGGAAAGACAAAGACCGGACCCTCATGGGAACGACGATCGAAGATGCGGCTTCCGTTCTTGAAGAAGCCGGAGCCGACGGGATAGGAGCGAATTGCGGATCGGGAATAGAATCATACGTTCCCGTTGCCAGGCGACTGCGTGCATCGACAAAGCTACCGGTCTGGATAAAACCGAATGCTGGTATGCCTGAGATCGTCGACGGCAAAATAATATATACCATAACACCCTCTGCCTTCGCATCACACGCCAAAACGATCATCGACGCCGGTGTGGATTTTATAGGAGGTTGCTGCGGAACAGATCCGGCATATATAGAATCACTCGTTCACCTGAAGTAACATTACTCTATTTTTTATGAAGTTTCTATGACTGAAAATCGAATTGCTATCGAATCATTAGATCAGTTTATCTTCGGCCGGTGTCCGTCCCCGGTCGTCTGCGGAAAAGGAGTCGAAATCGGTAATGGCCGGGTTATTCCCGAGATCAATTTCACACTTCCCACGATGGAAATTAATACGTCGACATGGAGCGATATTCGCAATCAATACCGTTCAATGATCCAGTCCGTGATGAAGCGTGCTATTGAATTATCGGTACCATCTCTTCTTGTTGAATTTGAAACATTGCCCCCCATGACGCACAACTTTGAGTGGGCACGCGAAATAATCGAGATCCTCTCGGAGGAATTACATAACAGCCACGCTTCATCCGGTATCAAGTGTGCCCTGCGGGTTACTCCGAATGATACACGCGAATTCGTTCGTCCCCCGCTTCTGCGGCAGGGGAAATACTGGGATGAAATGATGTATTTTTTTGAAAATGCCGCAGCTGCAGGTGCTGACCTGCTCGCTATTGAATCGACCGGGGGAAAAGAAGTTTGTGACGAAGCATTGGTCAACGCCGATCTTCAAATGGTTATATTTTCACTCGGCGTGCTGGGGTGCCGCGATATGGAATTTCTATGGAACCATATAGTCGATGCATGCAACAGAACGAACATCATACCTTCCGGAGATTCGGCTTGCGCATTCGGTAACACGGCAATGACGTTAGCCGACCAGCGAATGATACCGAAAGTATTCGCTGCCGTTGTAAGAGCGGCGACAATTCCCCGAAGTCTTGTCGCATACGAAGCGGGAGCGGTAGGTCCGAGTAAAGACTGTGCTTACGAAGGCCCCTATATGAAAGCCATCCGCGGAATCCCGATCTCGATGGAAGGACGCACCTCGGCCTGTGCCCATCTGAGCCCGCTCGGAAATATCGCACAAGCAGTATGCGATTGCTGGTCAAACGAATCCGTTTCAAATGTGAGATTGCTCAGCGCGTTCGCCCCGGTTGTCTCGATGGAGCAGCTTGCTTATGACTGCCGTTTAATGAACACAAGTCTCGAAAAGTCCCCCGCGGAAGCGTATCTCTTCCGGGACTGGCTGGTGCAATCGGATGCTTTTATTGACCCGCAGGCATTCATCCTGCATCCGGAAGTTGTCTTGAGGATTTCCAGGCGAATTATGAGCCGATCACAATTCTACGACCGAACAGTTGAAGCAGTCCGTGCAGCACTTGATGAACTCAGTGAAGCGGCAACGGACGGGATGCTCTCACTTACGGTACAGGAAGCACGATGGCTTGATCGACTCAAAGACATTGCCGATAAGATACCCGACACTGAAAATCAAATGGTGGAGAACGTAATACATAATGCAGAGACGCTGAAATTTATTCCGGAAGAATACGGTCTAGCGATATAATCAGGAGTCAGCACGCAATGCGATATAAACTAATCAGTTGCGAGGTGTTCTATCGGGAGATGTGCTACACGATCTCACAATCGCCTCATCAGGTCGATATAGAATTCCTTCCGAAAGGGCTGCACGACATTCAGAGCTCGATGATGCTTGCCAGGATACAGGAGCGGATAGATGCAACGGATCAATCCCAGTACCAGGCAATTCTGTTCGGCTACGGTCTGTGCAACAATGGTATCGAAGGATTGACAGCCCGGGATATCCCGCTCGTTATTCCCCGCGCCCACGATTGCATAACAGTTTTCCTCGGCAATAAAGAGCGCTACCTCTCCTATTTCAATAATAATCCCGGGGTTTATTTTAAAACATCGGGGTGGATCGAACGCGGTACGCCGGGTAAAGAATTCGACCAGTTATCGATACAACAAAAAACCGGACTCGAGCTCAGCTATGCCGATCTGGTAAAAAAATACGGCGAAGAGAACGCACAATTTTTATTCGAGGAACTGACAAAGTACAAGGACAGGTACAATAGTTTTACGTATATCGAAATGGGGATAGAACCCGATGACCGGTTCGAAAAACAAACCCGGAAAGATGCCGAAGAAGCAGGATGGGGATTTCAAAAAGTAAGCGGTGATATGACTCTCATACACAGATTGATCAACGGCAAGTGGAATGAGGATGAATTTCTTGTCGTACGACCCGGATATCGCGTTGTGGCAAATTTTAAAGATACTATCATCGAAGCAGAACCGTGTGACTCCGCCGACCAAAAATAACTCTTTTAATATGTAAATATGTCCAATCGTTGTAAAATAACTCTTCAGCCGCTGAATGTATCAATAGAGGTTGATCAGGGTACCTCCCTGCAGGATGTTCTTTTTACCCATGGCGTCGAATTCCCATGCGGCGGAAGAAAACGATGTAACGGTTGCAGGGTGAAAGTACTGAAGGGCTCCTTCCCCGTTACACCGGAACAGAAGGAACTACTAACCGGGAAGGAACTATCCTCGGGATGGCGGCTCGCGTGCTGCGGGACCGCGGCCGGCGATCTCGAACTCGAGCTTGCCCAGTGGGAGGCATCTATTCTGACAGACAATTCGTCGTTTCCCTTTAAACCGCGGGATGGATATGGTATTGCAATCGATATAGGGACGACAACAATTGCGGCGCAATTGCTCGACCTCTCGAAAGGCGATGTGCTTGCAGTACAGACTGCACTAAACAATCAGGCACAGTACGGCGCCGATATTATGGAGCGAATAAATTATTCAATAGCACCGGAGCGAAAAATAGATCTGGGGGATATTTTACGGAAACAGATCGGATCGGTTCTCATCGAACTGGTCAGCGCAGCCCATATCTCAAACGAACATATTACTTCGGTAGTCCTTGTCGGTAACACGGTAATGCAGCATTTTTTCTGCGGTTTTGATCTTACCCCGCTCTCCCATGTTCCGTTCGAACCCGGAGATGCATCCTATAAACCGGTGCAAATGACATCCCGGGACCTTGGATGGAATCTTCATAATGGAGCGTCAATTATTTTCCTCCCATCACTCGGAGGCTTTGTCGGCAGCGATATTCTTGCCGGTATTCTTGCAACCGGAATACATAAACGCACAAAATACCAATGTTTGATCGACCTCGGAACAAACGGTGAAATAGTAATCGGCAACAGGGATCGCCTGCTCTGCGCATCAACCGCCGCGGGTCCGGCATTCGAGGGCGCCCGCATATCGATGGGAATGCGTGCGGCTACCGGAGCAATTTCGTCTGTTGTCAAGAGCAACGGAGGTTATAACAGCACTGTCATTGGCGGAGGGATACCCAGAGGTATTTGCGGCAGCGGACTGGTCGACGCAGTATCGATCGGATTAGCACTGGGTTATATTAAACCGAACGGTAGACTTAAAGATAATTTGAATCCATGGGAAATTCTCAGCCCGGTGAGATTAACCCAATCGGATATTCGTGAATTGCAATTAGCAAAAGGTGCGATAGCCGCGGGGATTATCATATTATCACAGTTACTCAAGATTGACGTACAGACGATCTCTCATGTTCACCTGGCAGGAGCGTTCGGTAACTATATTAACCGTGAAAGTGCCGGAAATATCGGACTACTCCCTTTTCAGGTCGAACGAATTAAACCCGCGGGAAATACAGCGCTGCTCGGATCGAAACGCGCCTTGTTCCTGAATGATTCTAACGAGCTGAATGTAATACAGCGTATTATAAAACACGTTCCTTTAAGCAGCAATCCGGACTTCATGGACATTTTCACGCAAGAAATGTTTTTTCCGGAGGTATCACTCCCCCTCGAGCCCGAATAGTAATGATATGTTGAAACAGATTGTCCGTGTAGCACCCTCATCACTGAATCCTCCCAGCCGACGTAATTTCACATTGAATGTTATTGACGGGGGAGTGTTCGCTCTCGGTATGAGTCTTATCTCCCACCAAACGATACTGCCGGTGTTCATTAAAAATATCGGAGGAACAAATATTGCCGTTGGTTTGATACCCGTTGTCTGGATGCTCGGTTTTAATTTTCCTCAGATATTTTTTGCACATATGGCACAGCGTGTGGAATACAAGAAGAAATTAATGCTGGAGACCGGTCTCATCCAGCGTCTTCCCTACCTGATTCTTGCGATCGTGACGTTTTTGGTGATTGCTGATATGTCAGCGACTCCTGCACTTTTTATTTTCTTTTTCATGTTTACCGTCGCAGCCTTAGGTGGCAGCGTTCATCTGCCCGTGTGGTTCGATATTATATCAAAAATCACTCCCGTTACGGCACGCGGACGCTTATTCGCTTACCGTTCGATTGCAGGAGGGATCCTCGGTGTCGGCGGCGGCTGGCTCGCGATGGTGATATTACGGACGATCGCCTATCCGGCAAATTTCGCACTTTTGTTCATCCTGGCATTCGGTATTATGATGATATCGTTTTATGTTTTAACACGTTTGCAGGAAGAAAATCCGACTAAACCGTCATCGACTCAACACTTACTGCAAAATATCCGTAACATACCGGCGATACTTAAGCACGAAATAAATTTCCGCAATTTTCTTATCGCCGATGCTTTGGTAATAACTGCATCGACCGCGAATGCTTTCTTTACGGTCCATGCCTTCGATACGTTTCGTCTGGATGATTCATATGCGGGTCTATTTACAATGGTTATGATGATCAGTACGATCCTGAGCAGCATGCTACTCGGAGTGATCGCGGATACTTTCGGGCATCGGCTGAATTTAATTATCGCTGCGATCGGTACAATAATCGCCTGCGCTTTTGCACTGACGGCACCAAACGTTTATGTGTACTTAATCGTGTTTTTCATCTCGGCCTTTACAATCAATGTGGTGGTTATATCTCGTTTATCAATTGTTGTCGAAATGTGCACCGAGAGCGAGCGACCCACCTTCATTGCATTAACGAACATGCTTACCTCTCCGTTTGTGCTGAGCGGTGTCGCCGCCGGATGGGTCGCGAACGAATTCGGTTATGATGTAGTATTCTTTGCATCGGGTTTTTGTGCAATCATAGCCGCAACCTGGTTGGCATTTAAAGTAAGAGAACCGCGCCGATTTATTCGATGATTGTTAATAATTTCTGTTATCATTAAGTAAAAAGGGACATAAGACAATGAGTAAACTGACAAACTACATCCTTTCATCATCAAAAACACTTGCTATGCCGATCGCCGTGTATCCCGGAGCGGATATAACCGGAGCAACGGTATCGGCTATAGTAACGGATCCGGAAAAACAATTCCAGGCACAATATGAGATTCATAAGAGATACGAAACGTGGATCGTTCAGTCCGCGA
>SLQE01000156.1 GCA_007131635.1 Bacteroidota bacterium
CCGGGGGTGACGGAGGCGTCAGTAATGAAACCACAATTAAGACGAATATAGACATACTTGCTGCCGGCAGAATGATATACTGCTCGCTCAATAATTGTCCCTCGAGTATGGAATTTGCGGCAGTGATAAAAAGGGTGACGCCCATCCCCGTCGCGATAGACGCAACCCCGCCGGCAACGGTAACCCGTTTCCACAAAAATGCCGCAAGCAATGCCGGCGTTAAGCCGGCCCCCACCATAGTATATGCTGTCAATGCCATAGCAAGCACCGTTTCAAACTGAGTGAGTAAAAGATATGCAAGGACCCCGAGTGCAACGACCATAGTCCGCTGGATGAAGACTATTCGTTTTTGATCGGCGGCGGGATTAATAAATCGTTGATATATATCACGGGTCAGATTTGTTGACGGTGTCAGGAGAAAACTATTGCCGGTTGATGTAATAATTGCAACCGCCGCACAAATGAGCAGCAGACCGCCGATAACAGGTAAACCGACCTCCGTACTGTGCCGTGCTGTATGGAGGATTATCTTTTCCGTTTCAACGAGATTGAAATGGCTGTTCGCGAAAATCGCAAGTGATGCAATGGCGGTTTCCACTATAATAGTGCCGATGACCCACCATATGACCGCAGTCTTTGCCGATTTTTCATTTTTAGCAGAAAAGAATTTTTGATACATATTCGATTCGCCGAGAAGCAGAAAAAATGTCGGGAAAAATATACCCATTGCCCAGAGGAAGTTATAACCCGCGAAGATCTGAAAATGAGACGGATCGAGTGTTGCGGTCAGATGTTCTGCACCGCCGATACTGAAAAAAACAACCGGAGCTGCGATAAGGACCGCTGCCGTAATCACCGCACCGTTAATAATATCCACCGAAACGATCGAGAGCATACCGGCGAATGCCGTGAAGGTTACGATGAAAACCGCGGTAATGATGATACCCTGTTCAATCGGGATATCTGCAATCAAATTCAGAACGAATCCGCCGCCCCGAAACTGATACCCGACGATAGTCGTGTAAGCAATAATGATGACTAAAGTCCCGAGAATACGTGCCCACTTGTTATAGCGTAATTCAAGAATATCGGGGACGGTAAATTCAGCTATTTTACGTACACGCGCAGCCAGGAAAAATACAAGAATAATGCCGATCCAGGCGCCGGCAGCCATCCATAGTTCAGCGAATCCAACTCTGGCCGCCAGACCCGCTCCTGCGAGCAAACTCCCGGATCCGATCCAGGTGCAGAGGAGAGTCCCGACTAACCGGTGCGTCGGAACGGCACGTCCGGCCACCATAAAATCTTCCTGTCCCTTGATGAGAAAACTTTTACGGATTGATATTGCCATTAAAATCCCGAGGTATCCTAAAACGACCCAGAAGTATATCACGCGACATTCCTTTCCGTCTGATGAGTGCGATGCAAAATCTATTGGATTATAAATTTAATAAGATATAAATAACTGAGTTGAATATCAAAATTTGTTATTGAATTCTATTTTTTGTACACTAAGTGGTAGAGATTGTATACATATAGAAATAACCAATAATACTACCGTTACTATGATACCTACCGAACTGATAAGGAAAAAAAGAGAGGGTGAGGAGTTACAACCCGACGAATTAAAATTTCTTGTGAACGGTTATGTTAACGATGATATTCCCGATTATCAGATGGCGGCGTTCCTTATGGCAGTTTATTTTCAGGGTATGTCCGAAGCGGAAATGAACGAATTTACCCGGCTCATGTTACATTCCGGCACCGTTATTGACCTATCGTTTATCCCCGGCGTAAAGGTCGACAAGCATTCGACCGGGGGGGTCGGTGATAAAGTATCGATCATCCTTGCACCCCTTGTTGCGGCGTGCGGTGTGCCGGTACCAATGATATCCGGACGCGGTTTGGGTCACACGGGCGGAACACTCGATAAGCTCGAATCAATACCCGGTTTCCGCACCGATCTCGATATCGATAGGTACAAGAAAATAATAGAGAAGATCGGACTGGTGATGATCGGACAAACAAAAAGCATTGCTCCTGCGGATAAAAAATTATATGCGCTACGCGATGTTACGGCAACCGTTGAATGTATACCGCTCATAGCCGGCAGTATTATGAGCAAGAAACTTGCGGAGGGTATCGATGCACTTGTCCTCGATGTAAAAACCGGCAGCGGCGCCTTTATGCGGGAAAAAGATCGGGCTGTAGAACTTGCGCAAGCGTTGATAGGTATCGGAGAGGCCTTCGGTAAAAGAACCATCGGTTTTATCACGGATATGAATCAGCCGCTGGGCAATGCCGTCGGAAACTGGATTGAAGTTGAAGAGTGTATACGTTGTCTGAAGGGTGAAAGTGTTCCGGATCTCATGGAGGTGACCTACCGGCTCGCGGGAGCCATGCTATATCTCGGTGAAAAAGCAGGATCGATTGAGGAAGGCGAAAAGACAGCCCGTAAAAAAATCGGGAGCGGTGCTGCATACGGAAAATTTATAGAACTGGTGCGGGAACAGGGGGGTGACATTTCTTTTATAGAGAATCCGTCGAAATATGAAAAAGCGGATGTTCAGGAAGACGTGTATCTGGAAACGGAGGGTTACGTCCGGACGATCGACAATTACAATATCGGGTTGGCCGGTCTCGTATCCGGTGCCGGACGCAAGAAAATTGTCGATTCCGTCGATTTTACGGCAGGATTGATTGTCCACAAGAAAATAGGCGATAGCGTGAATAGCCGTGAACCGGTTGCCACTGTATACGGAAAAGATCGGGAGGGGGTGCAGGACGCGGTACGTCGTGTCCGGAAAGCGTACCGGTTGAGCAATAACGAAGTGGATGCTCCACGATGTATATATGGCATGGCAACGAAGGACGGATATACAGATTATGAGAACGGCACTTGATAGCGATGAGGGTTAGTAGTATTTTAATAAGAAACGGGGGATGATCACATAATCACTGAAGCTGAGGAACCTATACATAAAGGAGAATGACCATGTTTGATTTTCTTAAGAAAACATATTTATTCGGACTTGGCCTTGCGACATTGACGAGAGATACGGTCGAGGAAGCGGTTGATGATTTAATTAAACGCGGCGAAGTTGCCGAAAAAGACCGGAGTCAGGTCGTTGAAGATTTCCTGACGCGGGCAAACGAAGAAAAAGACAAGCTCTATAAAACAGTGAACGATTTCGTTAAAAAGGCCATCCACGAGATGGGATTGCCGACTGAGGATGACCACCTCGCACTAAAAAAACGAGTTGATCTCCTTGAAAATGAACACGTTACATTAAAGAAACGGATTGATATACTGGAAAATGAGTTAAGAGCGAAAAAGGACGATGGTCCGGCCGTTTAAAGTATATAAAACATATAAACGCCTGGGGCGTTACCGCGAAGTTGTCTTTGTACTGGCAAAATACGGGTTCGATGACATTGTCGAGCGCATCGGACCCGATATTATTACCCGGAAAATTCTTCGACGCCGTTACCGGAAGAAAGCAGATCAGCCGACAGCCCAGCGAATTCGTTTCGCACTCACGGACCTGGGACCGACTTTCGTGAAGTTCGGTCAGTTACTCAGTACCCGACCGGATATTATTCCCGAAGATTATATCAAAGAACTGGAAACATTGCAGGATAAGGTCCAACCTTTTCCCATTGAACAGGTTAAAAATATCTTCCTCGAGGAGCTGGAGAAAGATCCTGAATCATTATTCACCCGTTTCGAAGAACAACCGATTGCCTCAGGTTCAATTGCACAGGTACATCGCGCCAGTCTGCCCGATGGTCGCATCGTAGCGGTAAAAATACAGAGACCGAACATCAGACAGATTATTGAAACGGATCTTGATATTCTCGAGGAACTGGCAGGTATGTTTGAACGGCATATCCCCGAAGCACGCTTCTACAGGCCGCGTGAATTGGTAGATCAATTTTCATCAACAATACGACGTGAACTCGATTTTATCGCTGAGGGGCATGCGGCGGAGCGATTCCGGACAAACTTTGAAAATATCGATACGTTTTTTATTCCTTCCGTTTTCTGGGATTATACCACCGAAAAAATTCTTACGATCGATTTCATAGACGGGGTGAAGATTACCAATCTCGAAGAGATCGAAAAACGGGGATACGACAGAAAGAAAATAGCCGAAAACGGAGCACGGGCGATATTAAAGGAAGTATTTGAAGACCGGTTTTTCCATGGCGATCCGCACCCGGGGAATTTTTTCGTTATAGAAAACAGCGTTATCGCCGCAATGGATTTTGGTATCGTCGGGAGACTTGACGAGGAAACCACAGAGTACTTAAGTATGCTGCTGCAGGGGTTCATCAATCGCGATACCGAGAAAATAATACAGGTCTTTAAACTGCTGAACGTCATTGAGGATGATACCAATGTTTCCATCCTGAAATTTGATTTGATGGAATTTATAGACCGTTACTATGGAGTTCCTCTGGATAAAATGGATGCCGAACGGGTTATCGGCGATATGTTGAGAGTTCTCAGAAGACACCGGATCACGTTACCGGTCAATCTCGCACTTATGGGAAGAATGCTCCTTGTATCCGCCGGTGTCGGACAGTTACTCGATCCCAAGTTCGATATGGTCGCCGAGGCAAAACCGTATATCGAATCGTTTATGTACAAGCGATTCGATCCGAGACGCCAGGCACGGGAGTTGATGAATCTGTTCGATCGCTTCCGGATGACGGTTAAAAATTTTCCCCAGGATCTCGAAGAGATTGTACAGAAACTGAAAAAGGGGAAGATGCTCGTGCAATTACATCACGAGGGGTTAAATAAATTTATCCTCGAGATGGACCGTTCATCAAACCGTTTATCTTTCGCGATGATTATTGCTTCGTTGATTGTCGGTTCATCGCTTGTTATGCAGATGGAACGCGGACCGATGTTGTTTGGTTTTTCGGTCTTCGGGATTGCGGGTTATTTAATCGCCGGTGTCCTCGGGCTATGGCTTGTCATAGCAATTTTACGATCGGGAAAAATATAGTCTTTGACTTTGTATAAAAATCATGCTATACTCTACACCATCACTCATCCGGTATGCTATATATGAAAACTATTAAAGATTACCTCGGCAATCGTCCGGTCATTACGGTACGGAGCATTGAGTCGGTACAAGCCGCGGCAGAAAAAATGGCCGAACATAAAATCGGTGCATTGCCCGTACTCGAAGGTGAACGATTGGTCGGTATATTTACCGAGCGCGATATTATCGGTAAAGTCGTTGCTCCGGGTCTGGAAGCATCGGCCGTGAAAGTACAGGACGTTATGACCACGACGCTTCTCTTTGCCAATGCCGACGATACGCTCGATAGCTGCAGCGCAAAGATGAAACACGCGAATATCCGGCATCTGCCGGTCATTGAAGGGGATCATCTGGTCGGCATGTTATCGATCCGCGATTTGCTCGCACTCGATATGACCGAGAAAGACGAGACCATAGAATTTCTTGAGCAGTATATATTTACCGTCCCGCCGGGTATGCAGAAGAAATATTAGTATTCATTCTCAGAACAGGGTGGTATTCTATAAGATTGTTCTTCCCGGCAAAGCTGATCTGCGCGTGATTCCTGTGGTAACTATCTTTGCTGCAGTACCTTCAGCATCTGATCATGTATGATACCATTTGTAGCAAGAACACGGGGTGAGTGTACATCAATTGGGTTGCCTTTAAAATCGGTGACTTTCCCGCCGGCTTCCTCGACGAGTAAAATACCGGCGGCGATATCCCAGGGTTTAAGAAAAACCTCCCAAAATCCGTCGGCACGACCGGCTGCGATGTAGCAGAGATCGATCGCCGCAGAGCCAAGCCGCCGTATCGCCTGTGCCTGAGTTAAAAAATCAATAAATCGTTCAATCGCATAATCCGGGTTCTTGTGAATATCATAGGGAAACCCGGTAATCAGAACACTCTCTATGAGCTTTCCGGTATCGGAAACGTGTATTCGCTCTCCGTTTAAGTATGCTCCCTTGCCGCGTTCGGCTGTGTAAAGTTCGCCGTTGTTTGGATCGTAAACGACGCCTGCAATCATTGTCCCGTTATGTTCCACACCGATAGAAACACAATAAATCGGGAGTCCATGCGTGAAGTTTACCGTACCGTCGAGAGGATCGATTATCCAACGGAATGGCGATGCAGTACTGCTCTCTCCTCCCTCTTCACCGAGAATCGTGTGATCGGGATATTTCTTCCTGATACTATCGACAATTATTTTTTCTGCCTCAGTATCTATCTGTGTGACCAGGTCGATAGATGAGCTCTTCCTTTCGATCTTAAGTTCTTTATCTTTGCTTTCGCGTAAGAAGGTACCTGCTTTTTGTGCTGCTTCAATTGCGGTCTGGAGCATAGTATTGTATCCGGATAATTCGGTTCAAGTGTTTGATATGATGTCTATTTGATTACTGATCGTTTAGTAAATATATCGATTTTAAATTTTAATCCCAAAAACTTGTCTGTTTCACTTTTTTTTGAGAAATTAGGAAAGCCAGCGGATAATCTATCTGACATAATCAGGAAAATCACACACATGCGAAAACATATCATCCTTTATGTACTATTTTTATTTCCGTTTTTTTCTATGAATGCTCCGGCTCAAAACCAAAGCAAAAATCTTTCTCCCGATGATCTGACAATTTCGGTGCGGGATCATTCCCGGGAAATCGGTTATACCAACAAAGAAGCGGGTCACTATTATACCCTCAGCAATGCTCATCATACAAGCGGCTGGCAGGGATGGACGGTCATGGATGTGCGTCTCGTCGATGACTACCAGATCATTATGGATTCGTATGATCTTTTGCGGCATCGCAGTGAAGCAACCGTCTCCGTAAAACCGCACGCGCTCACGCGAACCTATCCAAACAATTCTGCCGAGAGCTTTACATTTCTTGACTCATTAGATGCATTTATTGTGGATGTTCATCCTGCCGCGGGAGCGGGTTCTATAGCATTCCGTCTTCGCTTTACACAATCACATAATCGGGATGAGTATATCGTAAAAAGGGAAGACGGTATGCTACTGCTTGCACTGTCGAACTATGATGAGCAGACGGCTGTCTATCCCGGCTGGATCGCGATCACGACAAATCATCCCAATCCGGTGATTGGTATCCATGCAACCGAATCCGACCCGGCAGATTTCGTCTCTTCGCGTACGTTCGCTCCGGCGGAAATTTCAGTAAAAGAAGTCGGTTCGGATCAGGCAGTGCGGTGGGTTGTTGCAGCGGGCAGGACCGAAGAGGAAGCCAAACAAACCGCTCTCCACGTTATCCAACGGGGAGACGAACTCATTGCGAAAAGAAAATTACGCATGCAGCGTCTCCTTGACGATTCATATATATTGACATCCAACGATCGTTTCAATCGGGCGCTTGCATGGTCGCGTATTGCAATGGACAATCTGATCATGAACCAAACCGGTACCGGCATATACGCGGGATTACCATGGTTCAATAATTACTGGGGCCGGGATACCTTCATTGCATTTTCCGGAGCCGTACTTGTTACCGGACAGTTCGATGCCGCCCGGCACATCCTGCGATCGTTTGCAGAATTCCAGGATACCGATCCGGAGAGTGAAACGTACGGCCGCGTTCCCAACCGCGTTACGACACAGGAGATAATCTATAATACGACCGACGGAACGCCATGGTTCGTCCGCGAGCTTTATAAATACTTCAAATACAGCGGTGATTCGTCCCTTGTGAAAGAATTATACCCGGTTATCAAACGATCGATCCGGGGAGCATTAAAGAATTATGTCGATGAGCACTATTTCCTGACGCACGCAGACGCGGATACGTGGATGGATGCCGTCGGACCTGCGGGACCCTGGTCGCCGCGCGGAAACAGGGCGGTGGATATTCAGTATCTGTGGTACCGGCAATTAGTAGACGGTGCGGCAATGGCTGCGTTGAACGGAGATAGCGAATCCGCCGGAGGCTGGGAACACATTGCTTCCATCCTGCGGAAAAATTTTAACGATCGGTTTATCGATAACGAGCGGAAGATTACCTATGATCGTCTGGAGAAAGACGGAACACCGGATGCAAGCGTACGGCCGAATCAAATATTTGCGTTTAATATGATCGACGATGATGAAGTGAGAAAGGTAATGTTGAACAAGGTTATCGGTGAGTTGACCTATCCCTGGGGTGTCGCTTCGTTGTCGCAATTTGATAAAAACTTTCATCCTTTCCACCGCTATCCTCCGTACTACGTACCCGATGCCGCCTATCATAACGGTATCGTATGGACATGGTTGATAGGACGCGTTATCGAAGCTGCCGTCCGGTATGATCTGCAGGATATCGTTTTCGGTGTAACAGATAACATGGTGCATCAGATCCTTGAGCGGGGAGGTGCCGGAACATTTTCGGAACTCCTGGATGCCTTTCCCCGGGAGGGAGAGGATGAACCGGCACTGTCCGGTACGTTTACACAGGCATGGAATCTTGCTGAATTCATACGTACGGCTTATCAGGATTATCTCGGTATCCGGGTAGATGTTCCCGCGTCAACAATACACATTCATCCTAAAATACCTGTTGATTTCGGTGAGAGTATTGAGGTCAGGATCCCGTTCGGTGATAGTTTTGCGCGGATGAGTCTGCATTCGGACGGGGACAGTGTGCGGGTGCATCTTACCGGCGGCGATTTTATTGAACCGGTGACAGTTCATTTTCAATGGGTTTTACCTTCGGGTGACGGCTGGAAGGCAGTCGGTGTGCTTGCATCAGACGATTCTCTGATGTTTGAATTGAATAACGCACAAATTACGATACAACCGGGTACGTATGCGGATTTCCGGCGGGTAGATTCCGTGTCGCGACGTTCGGAATTTCCCGACCTGCAGCTCGCACAGCCGGTCTGGCAGGATAACTGGATCTCC
>SLQE01000258.1 GCA_007131635.1 Bacteroidota bacterium
GTCGATATCCCCAGGGAAAATGTGAATATTCCGGATGGGTGTGCGAAGGATATTCATGAAGAATGTATGCGCTACGAAGAGAAGATTAAAAAAGTCGGAGGAATCGATCTGTTCCTCGGAGGCATCGGTCCGGACGGTCATATTGCCTTTAATGAACCGGGATCTTCATTGTCTTCACGTACGCGCATTAAAACCCTTACCTACGATACGCGGCTTGCAAATGCCCGCTTTTTTAATGATGACGTAACCAAAGTACCGAAGACGGCGCTCACAGTCGGTGTTGGTACCGTTATGGACGCGAGAGAAGTATTGATTATCGTAAGCGGATATAACAAAGCACGTGCTTTACGAATGGCGGTGGAAGAAGGGGTAAATCATATGTGGACGGTTTCCATGCTTCAACTTCATCCCCACGGTGTTATTGCCTGTGATGAGGATGCCACCATGGAGCTCAAAGTAGGGACGGTAAAATACTTTAAGGATATCGAAAGCAGTGCACTCGATAATTTACCAAAAATCGATTGAATTAAACCGCTAATCCGCGCGAATCCACACTAATATTTTTTTGTGAAGATTCGCGTAGATTCGTGGGAAATAATTTGGAAAGTGGAACACCGAAATCTGACAACGGTAGACCGCTAATCCGCGCGAATCTTCACTAATAATATTCGTGAAGATTCGTGCAGATTAGCGGGAAACAAATTAGAAAGTAATCCCCGATGAAACACCGAAATCTGACAACGGATGAAATAAAAATTCTCGAAAATAACGGATGCACCGCCGATGATTGGAATGCTATTCTGGTCAAAGACGGATTCATTCCGGAAAATATCCGCCGGGTACATTTCAGCGGGATGAATCGTTTGGGTGTTTTTGAAGAGAAAGTTGAAATTGAAAATGGAGTGGAGAAGCAAAGCGGTTTATTCAACAGCTTTATCCGGGAATGCACCATTGAAGACGATGCATACATTGCGGATGTACGAACTCTATCCGGATATTATATCGAGAACAACGCCATCATTGAAAACGTCGGGTCGCTTGTTGTTGCCGGAGAGACATCCTTCGGTAACGGAACAGGCATCAACGTTCTGAATGAAGCCGGGGGCAGGGAGTTAATGATATATGATAAGCTATCCGCGCAAATAGCATACATGATGGTGACTTCCAGGGATGACGGTGAGTTTATTAAAGCATTGCAGAGTAGTATTGAAAAATACGCAGAGGAGCGGAAGTCTACTACCGGCAAAATCGGCGCGGGAGCGATAATCCGGCATTGTGATACAATTAAAAATGTGTGGATCGAGACCGGTGCCCGTGTGACCGGGGTCCGGTGTCTGGAAGAAGGAACGATCGCGAGTAAGGCGGACGATCCGTCGATTGTGGGAGAAAATGTCATTGCTCAACATTTTATCATACAATCGGGTTCGATAGTGGATAGCGGTGCTTTATTAATAGACACTTTTGTCGGACAGGGTGTTCGTATCGGCAAACAGTTTTCAGCGGAACACTCGGTATTCTTTGCAAACTCGGAGGGTTTTCACGGAGAAGCGGTGAGTGTGTTCGGGGGACCGTATACCGTTACACATCATAAATCGACATTGCTGATCGCGGCGATGTGTTCCTTTTACAATGCGGGGAGCGGAACAAATCAAAGCAATCATATGTACAAACTCGGTCCTGTGCACCAGGGGATACTCGATCGCGGTGCAAAAACCGGTTCGTTTTCATATATGCTGTGGCCCTCCCGGGTGGGTCCGTTCAGCGTGGTAATCGGTAAACATTATGTAAATTTCGATGCATCGGAATTTCCATTCTCGTATATCAACGAAGAGGATGGAAAGACTGTCTTGATACCGGCAATGAATTTATTCACTGTCGGGGTCCGTCGGGATAGCGAGAAATGGCCTGCCCGTGACAGAAGAAAAAGTCCGGAAAAATACGATCTTATTCATTTTGAGCTCTTTAATCCGTATATAATCGGCAGAATTCTCAGAGCGCTGACCGTGCTGCGTGAACTCCGCGAGAAAAGCTCGAAAGATCAGGAATATGTTTCCTATAAAGGATTCCACATCAAACGCCTCATGCTGAAAACGTGCGCTAAGTATTATGAAATGGCGTTGAAAACTTATCTTGGTCAGGAAGTGATGAAGAGGATCTCCCGGATACAAAATCCGTCAACGTTCGGGGATATAAAAAAATCCCTGCACGGCGATATGGCATTATACAGCGATACATGGATCGATATGGCAGGGATGTTTTTACCGAAGTTTATGTATGAGAGTTTAATGGATTCCGTGAAATCCGGCGCTATCGGGACAGTCGAAGAGCTGAGGTCTGCAATTGACGAAATATATAAGAAGTATGAAGATGCAAACTGGGCGTTTTGTGCTTCATTGATTGAAAAAAACACCGGATCAAACATCCGGAGTATAACAAAAGAACAGTTAGTCCGTTTCATCACCGGGTGGAGAGAGACTGCCGTAAAACTGAATAACATGATCATAAAAGACGCCGAAAAAGAGTTCGCACCGTCTGCACAAATAGGATTTGGAATCGACGGCAATGAAGAAGTCCGGCAAAATGAATTCCGTGCGATCAGAGGTAGTTTTGATAACAATGCATTCGTAATCGGATTGAGAAAGGAATCGGAAGCGATACATATCCGTGCCGATGAACTGCTGAAACTCTTGGAAGATATCGCACAGGAACATTGAGAATCCTCCCGGAGCGCAGGTGAATTTTTTTTAAAAATTAAATAGGTAATACTGTCTTTATATGTATCTTTCTATTATATGAGGGGTCTTCAGTGAGGTTATGTATATGATAAACAGAGCTTTTATTTCAATTCTTTTATCCTTTGTTATTATTTCCCCGGCTTTATCTTTTTTCAGCACGGACGAATATCAGGACTCACTCTGGCTCAATGTGGTTATCCCTGAAGCGGATACGGTCAACATAGACGTACCCCGATATCGTATTGCTGCTAATACCCATCCCGATGCATCTGCATTTATCAACGACCGGCAGGTTAAAGTGTATCCCACAGGTGCCTTTGTCGGACTCGTCGAACTTAAGAGAGGCGAGAATGAAGTAACCATATCCGCCGGTTTCCCTTCCGGTGAAAGACTCACCGAAAGATTTACAATTATTCGTCCGGAGTTACCGACAACTTCTCCCGTGGAACCTCTCGTTATTGAAAGTTATGGCATGCAGCCGTCGCAGGATTACTGGCTGCATAAGGGAGATATTTTAGAAGTAAGGTTTAAAGGGAGTCCGGGCTTTGATGCATCATTCGACATTGAAGGAGTAGCGACAGACATACTTATGCGGGAATTACCACCCGCTCAAACAGGCGGTCTCGGCGGGATTTATACCGGATTTTACATCGTACAAAAAGGAGATTTCGCTTCCGATGTTCCCGTTCGTTTCAGATTGAAAAAAGATGACCGGAACATTGTAGAAACAGAGTCGCCGGGACTGGTAAGTCTTATGCCGGATCGGCTGCCGTTTATCGCGGAAGCACAGGGAGCCCGACCCTTCTTTAATGTCGGATTGGGAACGGATCGTCTCGGTGGTGCGCGGCTTGGCTTTATTCAACCCGGAGTATTGCTTCAAATCGACGGGAAAGCCGGTCAGATGTATCGCGTGAGGCTATCAGACGATATGACTGCGTGGATTCAATCGAGGTTCATAAATATTTTTTCATCCGAAACACCGCCCCCCCGGGCAATGGCGGGCTCTATCAGCACGGCGGGAAGTCCCGCTGCCGATGTCGTTTCACTGCAGCTCGGGAAGAAACTGCCCTATCTGACGCAGCAATTAATTAATCCAAACCGTATAGTCGTCGATATCTACGGCGTGACCTCAAACACGACGTGGGTAACTCATCATTTATCGGCTGAAGGTATTCGGAATATAACTTGGGAACAGGTCTCAACGGATCAATATCGTTTACAGATTGAGCTTAATCATCCACTACATTGGGGATATCGCATTGAATATACTGAATTCGGTAATATGTATATCATTATCCGGCGGCCGCCGGTATTTCCGGACCCCGATAATATTTTACAGGGACGGATAATAGCAGTCGATGCCGGCCATGGCGGCACGAGTAAAGGGGCACTCGGTACAACGGGTGCGATGGAAAAGGATATAACACTTGCGATATCAAAATATATTGAAGAGATGTTAATCGGGCACGGTGCCTCTGTCATAATGACACGAACGGACGACTATGACGTTTCGATGGCAAACCGCGTGGAAAAGATCTTGTCGGGAAATCCCGATATTTTGTTAAGTATCCACGCAAATTCAATAGGATATGCAACCGATCCCGAGCGGGTTCTCGGAACGAGCATGTATTACAAATATATAGGATTTAAACCCCTTGCGGATATTATGTACCAGAAGCTGCTTGATCTCGGGTTTGCAGAGTTCGGGGTCGTCGGGAGTTTTAATTTTTTATTGAACGATTTTATCGAAATTCCCAACGTACTTGTCGAAACTGCATTTATGTCTCATCCTGAAGATGAAATGCTGCTGCTCGATGTCGAAATGCAAAAGCGGATAGCACGTGCGGTCGTAGAAGGACTTGAGTCCTATTTGAAAATGATTAAATAAAACGTTTTTAATTAATGTAACATATTAAACAGTGTTGACAAAGTACATTTTTTTATATTAATTTATAGTTGGACATTAACAAAATAATGTGCGTACTTTCCCGGCAGAATATTAGTTGCGCACATAATACATATGTACCCAATCAAAACTATGACATATCTTCTTACTCTATCCGGATCCGGGATACATCCCGCGTATATCGCTAATGCCGCAGAAGCATATCTATATTCCCGCGTCGAATTATTACACCGTACCGGTAAGAAGGTCACAAATTTTATTACTGAACAAATGATGTATCAAGCGAATCATCACCGGAGGATATCTATATGAGGATGTTATTAAATTTTTGTATCGGATTGCTTGTTGTCGTTTTGTGTACTTCAGTCGCATTCTCGCAATCGGGTCGGATTGCGGGTGTCGTGACCGACTCACAAACCGGCGATCCGCTCATTGGTGCTAATGTTCTGATAACCGGTACCATGATCGGATCCGCAACCAATTTAGAGGGATATTACAATATACTGAATGTCCCGCCTGGTGAACACGAACTCCGTTTCTCGATGATCGGATATGATCCGGTGACCGTACGAAACGTTCGGGTGAGTATTAACCAGACAACTGAGATAAACGTTTCACTTACCGACGCCGCGTTCGAGCTTGACGAGGTTATAATAATAGCAGAGCGTCCGATAGTACAACGCGATGTCTCGGCAAGTACCGTCAACCTGAGCGCGGATGAAGTACAGAATCTGCCCGTTGTGAATGTCAGCAGCGTCGTCGGGCTGCAGGCAGGTATACAGGGGTTGACCGTTCGTGGTGCAAGTGCGGCATTCGATCCTGTTGCGTTTATGGTCGACGGACTTACGTTACGGGATGAGCGGGACAATACCCCATATACGAACATCAGCTTTACAAGCGTCGAAGAAATTCAGATTCAGACGGGCGGCTTTAATGCTGAATACGGCAACGTCAGATCGGGTATTATCAATGTTGTGACACGCGAGGGTCGACGAGATAAATACACCGTGGATGTTCTGTCGAGAATGAGCCCCCCTGCTCAAAAACACTTTGGTGCTCCGGCGAACGATCCCAACTCATACTGGATCAGACCGTATGTCGATCCCGATGTTGCATGGCACGGTACGAAGAGCGGTGCATGGGATAGATTCATGCAGCGAAGCTATCCCGAATTTGAAGGATGGATTACAATTGCAGAACGGTCGTTGGAAGACGGTGATCCGAGCACCGACCTGACACCCGAACAGGCGCAGCAGATTTTTCTCTGGCGCTACAGGAAACCGATGGAAATTGCGAGACCCGATGAAGACATCGAGGTGAGCTTCGGCGGTCCGTTCCCGTATTTTAGTAAAATGCTCGGCGACGCAAGATTCTTCGCGTCCTGGAAACAGACGCGCGAGATGTACGTAATTCCGCTTCATACCGACAGCTATCAGGACTATAACGCTCAGATGAAAATAACATCCGATGTCGGTCAGGGTATGAAATTACAGATACAGGGTATGTTCGGTAAGCAGTGGGGAACCAATAACAACAATGCCGGCTTACCCGGGATTTTCCGTTCGTCCGGATCTATCGGCAGGGTCTTAAACAGAGTCAGTTATATCGATTCAAGGCTTTTCAGCACGGATTACTGGGCTCCCTCAAATGTATTGAGGTGGATGGTAGGCGGTAAATTTACGAATGCAATCAGTTCCGATACTTTCTACGAAATTACCCTCGAGCACTTCAGTACATCTTACGATACGAATCCGGGTAGAATGCGTGATACATCCCGTGTATACGAAGTTGCGGGAATAATGGTCGATGAAGGTCCTTATGGCTTTTATCCGTTCCCGTCGGATGCGATCGGATCCGGTATGCGTATGGGCGTTGGTATGAGCAATTCCCGCGATTCAACACAGGTGGCTAATTACAGCGGCAAGTTCGATATCACGAGTCAATGGAGCCGTTACAACCAGGTGAAGACCGGTGTTGAGTTTGTGTACACGAACCATAACGTAAATTACGGTCAGGTCGATGAATATCTCCCCTCGGGAAGATATTTTAACGTGTGGAACAGAAACCCGATCCGCGGCGGAGTGTATGTCCAGAACAGAACTGAATTCCAGGGAATGATCGCAAACATCGGGGTCAGGATGGATTACTTCCACGCTCAGGATCAATGGTATTTTATTGACGATCCGTTCGACAGAGCCTTTACGAACGTTCCACTCCTCGACTCGCTCATGACGCTGGAGCCCACCGATCGGCAGGTTACCTTAAGCCCCCGGCTCGGTGTCTCATTTCCGGTGACCGAAGACAGTAAATTGTATTTCAACTACGGTCACTTCAGGGCTATGCCCCGCTCCGATGATATATTTGAAGTCCGGAGATTTACCGACACGAATTCACTATCACGTATCGGTGATCCGAACAATCCGCTTCAAAAAACCGTTGCATACGAGCTCGGATATGAGCACAACTTATTCGATATGTTCCTGCTTCGTGTTGCCGGATTCTACCGCGATATTTCGCTGCAGCCAAGACTTGTGAGGTTTACAAGCCGGGACGGTCAGGTGAATTATCTAAGGAATTTCCCGAATAACTATCGGGACGTTCGGGGATTCGAGTTCACGCTGACAAAACGAATGGGCAGGTGGTGGAGCGGTTTCGTCAATTATACCTATCAGGTCACAAGCTTCGGTAACTTCGGTCTTGCTCAGTATTTCGAGAATCCGGCCGAGCAGAGACGATTTGAGAGACTCACTTCAGCGCATTATCAATCGAGACCGGTACCGCAGCCTTTTGCGCGGGCTAATTTTGATTTCTATACTCCCAGAGATTTTGGACCCGAGTTCGCCGGCTTTCATCCGTTAGGCGACGTTCGAATGAATTTGTTAGGTTCCTACAGCTCCGGGTTTTTCTTTACCTGGACAGGCGGTGCGGCGATCCCCGGCATCAGCAACAATGTGCAGTGGAAAGATTATTATAACTTTAACATGAGATTCAGTAAGAACTTTGAAATCGTCGGAGCTAATTTCCAATTCTTTATGGATATCTCCAATTTATTCAATCATAAACATATGAGCACATACGGTTTCGTCGATGGAGATGATTATAACAACTATATGCGCTCGCTTCATTTAGATCTACCCGACGAGGATGCCCGTATACTTGATTATGTATTGATACCGGGTAATGATCGTCCCGGTACATATCGCAAGGCGGGTGTAGAGTTTGTTCCGATGGAAGGAACCAGAGATGTATATTCAATCCCCAATCCGCACGAGCGTGTTCTGTATTATCATGCGACTACCGGAGAATATCTGAGATACCGGAACGGTGATTGGGTCCAGGCAGATCCTGATTTTGTGAAAGATGTTCTCGACAATCGTGCGTATGTTGAAATGCCGAACCAAGGCTTTCTGACATTTCTGAATCCAAGAAATATCTTTTTCGGCTTGAGATTGTCGGTGGCGTTGTAAATTAACTGTATTGATGATATTTATTTCTCACAGAATCTTATTGAGGAGAAAAAGTAATGAGGGTTTTAAAAATATTTAAACGTAAACGAATCCATCTTGCCTCGTTTATTATCGTCTTGCTGTGTGTAGGTTTTTCACAGAGTAGCGACGCTCAGTTCAGGGCGAACTGGCTCTCGGCCGGGTCGTACCACAACTGGTATTCGGAGATAGGCATGGAAATCGAGCACGGGTTACGAAATGTGCAGCAATTCGGAAAACGCTGGCCGGGTATTTATCCTTATCAGGATATGCAGGCGGCAAGAGCGCTCTGGATCGGGGTAAGGGATTACACTGACAATCGGGGCGATCGCTGGGACAGAAAAGTGGTACACGTCGGTCCCCGCGGCTCGGGCGGCGGCGTGTTTTTCCCGATTGATTTTACCGCAATAAGCAGGTTTGAAGTCCCGGTTATTTTTGTCGACGGCGATCTGCAGTTCAGCGAATCCCCGATGGACGTGGACGAGGTAGATCCGACCATCGATGCGGACGTGATGATCCGGACTATCGTGAACACTGAAATAGGTCTCACGATGGAGCGGAGAATACAACAATTCAGCGTCGAGGGACACGATAATTACCACATCCTGGAATATATATTCACTAATACCGGTAATATCAATGACGATCCGAATATCGAGCTGCCGAATCAAACACTGGAAGATCTGGTCATATTTTTCCAGAGCCGTCTTTCGGCGGTGCGGCAGAC
>SLQE01000402.1 GCA_007131635.1 Bacteroidota bacterium
CATCAGAAGGAACTTCGCTCCGCGTGTGGAACCGGAACTCGATCTTGACTATGCCGGAAACATCGGGATCGTCTTCTTTCATCTATCAAATGAACCCGACGAAGATGAAATGGTCCTGACGTTCGGAAGAGTTCGCGGCGATCATAGCATCGGTTTGGTAGAAGGTGAACGTTTTGTATACACAAAAGAAAACTGGAATATTCCGGCAATGGCGGTAATCAAACTCGACCCACAACTCGATTTTGCCACGACGGCAACATTTCAGATACGTTCAGGTAATATCCCCCTCGCCTGGTCTATTACCTTCTTTTTCCTCGCCGGTCTTTTTATCGTTTTCTTTATATATCATAAATTTATTCTTCCCTATCCGACAACGGATAAAGCCGCGACTGGAAACGGAAGTAAAAGCATCTCAAAAGAATACTTCAGAACATTTGCACTTTTCTTCAAGAAAGAACGCATCGGTATTGCGATTGCATTTTTATTGCTCTACCGATTCGCGGAGGCACAACTTGTGCGTCTCGCGTCCCCGTTTTTACTCGACCCGCAGGAGATCGGAGGTCTGGCATTGACTACCGGACAGGTGGGCTTTGTCTACGGAACGGTCGGATTGATTTCGCTTTCTCTCGGCGGTATTCTCGGGGGTATCCTTGCCGCCCGCAACGGTCTGAAATACTGGCTCTGGCCGATGGTGTGCGCCATCACGCTGCCGAATCTGGTATTCGTATTTTTATCATTTAATTTGCCCGACAATCTGCTCATAATAAATATGGCGATTGCGGTTGAACAATTCGGGTATGGTTTCGGCTTCACGGCATATATGCTCTTTATGATATATATCGCCGAGGGCGAGCATAAAACTGCCCACTATGCAATATGCACCGGCTTTATGGCGCTCGGCATGATGGTGCCGGGGATGTTCAGCGGCTGGCTGCAGGAGATCATCGGCTATCAGCATTTCTTTGTTTGGGTAGTATTGGCAACGATACCGACATTTATCGTGGCTTCGTTTATCAAAATCGATCCGGAGTTTGGAAGGAAGAAAGAGGAGGAGTAAAATTAAGGTCTTAATTTCTCAATCCCTTAAAATATGTAAATTTCGAACACTCTTTACAGCAGGCACTTGATATTTTTATTAAATGGTAAATATACTTGACAAATAGTAGTACTTTTTGTAAAATATAATTACCATAATGTTGAGTTTGTGCTTTTATACGTCTATTTAGGGATATGATAAAACCAAGACAAATACTCCCAAAAATCGAAAAATTTTACAATTCCCGCGAGGCAATTATTATCACCGGTATGCGCAGAACCGGCAAAACTACCATTCTGAAAGAAGTATACAATCGTATCGACAGCAATAATTCATTCTTCATTGATTTAGAAAATCCTCTCAACAGAAAATATTTTGAAGAGGACAATTATGAACGTATTAAAAATACCTTGAGCGGATTGGGAATTGATTTCTCCACACGCGCATATATTTTTATTGATGAGATTCAATTTCTTCCTAATCTCCCTTCCGTTGTTAAATACTTTATCGATCATTACAACACAAAATTTTTTTTAACGGGTTCGGCAAGTTTTTACTTAAAGAATTTATTTACAGAATCATTATCCGGCCGTAAGTTTGTGTTTCATCTACATCCATTAAATTTTCAAGAGTTTTTATCATTTAAGGATAGTTCTATCGTGATTTCCTCTCAGACAGAGACTATCTCTCAGCCGCTCTATGAAAGTATATCTATATTATATGATGAATTTATCACGTATGGAGGATTTCCGGGGGTAGTTTTAAAAGAAACAATCGAAGAAAAGAAGAGATCTCTTGATGATATATTCACTTCGTTCTATAATCTCGAAGTCATCCAACTTGGCGATTTTAGAAGAAACGACTCAATACGCGATTTAATGTTACTACTGATGCAGCGGACAGGAACAAAACTTGATATTCAAAAATTATCGAAAGAACTTGAAGTCTCCCGTCCCACGATCAAAGAATACATTTCATTTCTTAACGATACGTTTTTCATTAAAACGATATCTCCGTTAAGCAAAGGGAGAGATACGGAGATACGAAAATCTCCAAAAGTATATATCTGCGACTCGGGTCTCGTGAATCATATAGTCAAAATCGATACCGGACGATTATTCGAAAATACTGTTTTTCAGCATCTTCATCAAAAAGGAGATATACATTATTATCAAAGAAAAAGCGGAGTCGAACTGGATTTTATCCTCAACAGAAAATATGGCTATGAAATAAAAACTAGTCCCAATCAAAGCGATCTAAAAAAAATCGACGCTCTTTCAAAAGATCTTGGCCTTGAAAAACATACATTAATCTCTAAAAGATATTCAACTTTACCCGGAATTATTTATGGTTTCCAGTTGTAGAATGGATTAATACAAATAATACTTCGCCGACAGTTCGCGGAAACTCTCCACATCCTTATTTAAAAACTCCTCGATATCCTCATACTTCATCCGTTCGGTGAACAGTTCACGCACTTTTGACGTACCCGATACGCGGTCGAACATCGCGTGGCGGTTCTTGGCATGGTCGAACGGGTTCTTATCAGGATATAATGCATGGTGGATCTCCAGGAAGTGATATTGCAGGCTTATCAGGTTTACCTCCCGGTAATCGGTAAGATGAACCTGCACACCATGTACTATTTTTCCTTCATCGGTGCCGTAGTACGGCCGGTAGGTCACTGGACGGAAAATAACACCGTCAAGGTCGAGTGCATTCAGGCGTGAGCTAAGTTCATACGAATCGATCCACTCCGCGGCAAAAGTCTGAAACGGTGTTGTATATCCCACACCGATATTAATAAAATAAAGCTCGCCGAGTATGCCGGTTGCGGTATAATAAATGGCGGAATCGCGGTGGGGAATATGCGGCGATGTGGGCACCCACTCCAATCCCGTCTCCTCGAACGTCATGTCGCGTCTCCATCCGGACATCGGCATTACATAAAGGTCGACTTTTACCCCGTTCTTAAGCCATCCCTCCTCATTGATCATCCGGGCAAGCTCTCCGCTCGTAAGTCCATACACGTATGGGATCGGGAATTGACTGACAAAAGAGAAGTATCCTTCCTCCGCAACGTTCCCCTCTATCTTCTCCCCGCCGAGAGGATTCGGCCGGTCAAGGACGATAAATCCGATTCCGTTTTCCGCTGCCGCCTCCATCGCGACTCCCATAGTGCTAATATATGTATATGATCTGGCGCCTATATCCTGGATGTCATAAACAAGAACGTCCAGTCCCTCAAGCATTTCAGGCGTTGGTTTGCGGGTTTTTCCGTATAACGAATAGACCGGCAGCCCTGTCCGCTCATCGATGTATGATTCGACGTATTCACCTGCGGTGTAATCTCCGCGCACGCCGTGTTCAGGTGCGAACATCGCAACGAGGTTGACATTCTCCGATTCATAGAACAAATCGACTATGGAATTCAACCGGTAATCAACGCCGGTTGCGTTGGTAATGAGTCCAACCCGTTTCCCCTGCAATAGTTCAAAATCACTCATCACAAGGCGATCAAGTCCGGTGAGTACCCGATCGTCATTCGAAAACGCGCTGTTTTGGATAAGGGATGTTCCCACAATTATGAAAGCCAGCAGTATAATTAACCTTGACATAGTTTTGTCCTGTTTTGTTTTTTGATACAATATGAATATGAAATATACGAAAATTTTTCGTATATTTGAATGTCAGGGTTTTCACCCCGTCCAGATATCATAACCGCAATTCGTGCGGATTGACAACAGACACCATCCGAATGGTAACAATGGAGCCAAAACATGGAAAACAAGATAACCGTTTTTATTCCTTATAATGGATTCGACCACACGATACAAACCATTGAAAATATTCAAACATCGGCATTCGTCGATTCGATTTTTTTATTATCGCAGGACGGATCGACCGTAGGAAACCATCCGGCAATAAAAATCGACACGCTCTTCAGTGCCGGCACACTCAAAAAAATACATCAACACACGAAAACAGGTTTCGCGCTATTCCTTATGCAGGATACACTCATCGAACCGGGACAATTTTCCTTCGAAAGGTTTGTCCAGGTTGCCGATTATACCGACGCCGGATTGATCTATTCAGATCACTACGCAATGAAAGGGGGTACCAGGACGGCATCTCCCGTTATAGATTATCAAACGGGCAGCGTGCGGGACGATTTTACGTTCGGACCGATCGTTCTGCTCCGGAAAGACGCACTTGCAAAAGCCGTGCAATCACTACACAAAGATTTTACCTATGCGGGATGGTACGGTGTCCGGCTCGCGATATCGAGAGATTATCAGGTTGTACGCATTCCGGAATTCCTCTATACAACCGTGGAGGTCGACACAAGAAAATCGGGCGAGAAGATGTTCGATTACGTCGACCCGAAAAACAGGGATGTACAGATCGACATGGAAGAGGCATTCACGAAACACCTCAAGCACATCGGCGCCTACCTCGAACCGAAGTTCGATGAAGTGAAGGAACCGGAAATAACCTTCCCGATTGAAGCATCGGTCATTATTCCCGTTCGCAACAGGAAAAAAACAATCAGGGATGCGGTCGAATCGGTGCTCAGACAAAAACCAAATTTCGATTTCAACCTGATCGTCGTCGATAATTACTCAACCGACGGCACAACGGAAATACTGAAAGAAATTGCTCAGAGGGATAAACGTCTCATGCACATCATTCCCGACCGTACCGATCTGGGCATCGGCGGATGCTGGAACGTCGGTGTTCACAGCGAACAGTGCGGAAAATATGCGGTACAGTTGGACAGCGACGATGTCTATAGCTCCGAAAACACACTGCAAAAAATAGTAGATGTGTTTCACAAGGAGAAGTGCGCGATGGTCATCGGAAGCTATATGATGACCGATTTCAACTTACAGCAGATCCCGCCGGGATTAATCGATCATCGTGAATGGACACCCGATAACGGCCGCAATAACGCAATCCGCATCAACGGACTCGGCGCACCCCGTGCGTTTTATACACCTGTCCTCCGCTCGATCAAGGTACCAAATGTCAGCTACGGCGAAGATTATGCAATCGGTCTCGCCATTTCGCGCAACTATCAGATCGGCAGAATTTATGAACCGATATATTATTGCCGCCGCTGGGAAGATAATACCGATGCATCGCTCGATATCGGGAAACAAAACGCGCACAATACGTACAAAGACCGCATACGGACGTTCGAAATACACGCACGGCAAAAGAAGAATGCTCAATGAGTGTCGATAAGTCATTATCAGCAAATGAATTACAGGATTTCGGCGGTGTTGATGGTAATTATACCGAACTAACACGCGCATTGCTGAAGCAGCAGAAAACCGTGTGGAAACAACTCGCGTCGGGTTATGAAAGTCTTGAAACGGTACACGTCCGTGAATTCCAATTCGACGGCTTTTCGATGAAGGTGCAATTCAATCCCGGTCGTATAATATCAAGCTCGGCAAAAGTAGATACGAAATCCATCAAAGAGCGTAAATGTTTTCTCTGCATCGAAAACCTCCCCCCCGATCAAAAAGGCATTGCGTATGGATCGGAATATCTGATACTATGCAATCCATTTCCGATATTTCCCGAACATTACACGATACCGAACGTGCATCACGTCCCGCAGCGGATCGATAGTGCATTCGACGTCATGCTTGATCTGAGTAAAGATATCGGCAAAGACTACACGGTATTTTACAACGGACCGAAATGCGGCGCATCCGCTCCCGATCATTTACACTTTCAGGCGGGGAATAAGGGATTCATGCTCATCGAAGACCAGTTCGACGGATTGAAGTCTTCGTTTGGAGAATGTATTCTCGACACCGGTGAATTACTGATTACCGCCATCGACGATTCATTACGCCGGTTTATCGGTGTTGAATCAAAGAATAAAAAACTGATCGAAGTTGTGTTTAAAAAGTTCTACGATACGTATGCCGCACACAACGGTAATGCCGAAGAACCGATGATGAACATCATATCGTATTTCCTGCCGGATAAAGGTATGTGGCGTATATTGTTTATTCCGAGAGGAAAACATCGTCCGTCGCACTATTTTCTTGAAGGCGACGACAAAATATTGCTCAGTCCCGCATCGGTCGATTTCGGAGGCATCCTGATCACCCCGGTCGAAAAAGATTTCAACCGGCTTACTTCTGAGCATATTATTGAAATGTTCAATGAAGTAAGTCTCAGCAAGCCTGTATTTGAAAATCTCATGGTACAGTTTAAAAAGGCACTGGAGAAATAATGGACGAACATACAAACAGAAATAATCCGCGGCGGTCATTTATAAAGAACATCGCCGCAGGTACCGCCGGGCTCGGATTACTCGGCGGGTATTCATCTATTTCGATGGGAAATGATCGTTCACGTAATGAGCATCCGAATACATCCTTTCGCTTTGTCCACCTTACCGATATGCACGTGCGGCGGGGACGCAAAGGCAACATCGGCTATCAACGATGTATCGATCATGTGAACGCGCTCGATCCAAAACCTGATTTCGTGCTTATGGGCGGTGACGGACCATTCGACGGATTGTATACCGAGAAAGATGAATTTGAGGATCAGATCAATCTGTTTAAATCGATCTCGGACGGACTCGATATACCGTACTACAATTGTATCGGAAATCACGACTGTCTCGGGTTATCGGGAAGACGGAAGGTGCCCGTTGACGATCCCGATCTCGGAAAGAAATTTTTTATGGACGGGGTCGGGATGGAAAAACCGTATTACAGTTTCGATTCCCATGGATGGCATTTTGTCATACTTGATTGTATATACGAAGTAGAAGCTGCCCACGGTCCCTCCTATGTCCCGCGGATAGGAAAAGAACAGCTCGACTGGCTGCGGTTCGATCTCGGCGCCAATCACGAAAAACCGACGGTTGCCGTAACGCACATTGCCGCATTCTGTAACCTCGGACAGATCACCGGCGATACCGAAATGCCGTCGATGCACGGTCGGGTTATTCAGGATACCGTTGATTTACGCCAGATTCTCGAAAGGCACAATGTGAAGGCGCTTCTCCAGGGACATGCACACATACGGGAAGATTATCAATTTAATAATGTATGGTACGTAACAAGTCAGTCGGTGAGTGCCGCGTGGTGGGGCGGTAATTGGCTCGGGTTCAAACCGGGATACACCGTCTTTACCGCCGAAGGGGATAAATTATCGTGGCAGCGGCATACATTCCCGTGGGAACATCATCTCGAACCCGAAGACGACCTTGAGCGGGAACGAATAGCCGAACGCGAGGCATTCGAGGAGCAACAGGCATTATTACTCACCGAGGAGTTGCAGGGTGAACCTGTTATGAAATGATGCCGACAATACAGGAAAAAATCGGACTGATGATACAGACCGGGTTCCGCGGGTTCACACTCGATGGAAACGATCCGGTCATCGTCGATATCGGGAAACATCATATCGGAGGGATTGTGCTCTTCGATTATGACGATGTCACAAAAACCTTTCGCAGGAATATCAGATCACCGGAACAACTCAAATCATTGACACAATCGCTCCGGGGACATTTCTCACATCCGTTTGTGGTGTCGATCGATCAGGAGGGCGGAATCGTCAACAGATTAAAACCCGCCTATGGATTTCCCGAGACCTATTCCCATAAATTTCTGGGTGAAATGAACGATACGGATTTCACCTACCGCCATGCCTCTTTAATTGCTAAGACACTGAAAGAACACGGTATTACGTTAAACCTCGCACCGGTGCTTGACCTTGCACTGAACCGGGAGAACAAAATAATTTACGGCAAGGAGCGCTGTTTTTCGAACGATCCCGAAAAAGTTACCGATCACGCTCGTGCGTTCATCCGTGCACACCGGAATCACGGCGTACTCACCACGGTAAAGCATTTTCCCGGTCATGGTAGCTCGGCCGGCGACACACATCTCGGTATGGTCGATGTTACCGGTACCTGGAACGAAACCGAACTCATCCCCTACCGGACTCTCATACGTGAAGACATGATCGACATGCTCATGACCACGCATGTCTTCAACAGGAATCTCGACCCGGATTATCCAGCAACCTTATCACGAAAAATAATTACCGGCATACTTCGCGAACAATTAAGATTCGATGGGGTCGTGATGACCGACGATTTACAGATGCTGGCGATCAAAGACCATTTCGGTCTTGAGCGGGCGATCGAACTCGCTCTCAACGCAGGTGCCGACATCATAAATGTCGGTAATAATATGGAGTACAATGAGGATATATGCGGACGGATCGTAGGAATTATGCTGGATCTGATAGAAAAGAAAAAGATTAGCGAGGAACGGATTGATGAGTCGTTCCGGAGAATAGAAAAACTCCTGTTTTCCGCAACGGGACACCCGATATTCAAAAAGAGTATGCAGTGAAAAACCTTATTTATGATCTTAAACCTTGTAACCCTATCGCCAAGCTTGTACCGTTGGATCACAAATCACCACGCGTTCCCGGGATTGCCAAAGGGAAAGTCGGACTTGAGATATTGGACCCCCTGCCGGATTGTGAGCTTGATGCATGGAACCAGTAAGATAATTGCTCGTTACTTACACTTCTCGATTATGCGATTCTGGTATGATATACAGGTTTACTGGTAATCATTCAATCACATACACCTCAAACTCAGCAACAACCGGCAGGTGATCGGATGCGGGAGTTTGTATGGTATACGCATGTATCGGTCTGA
>SLQE01000034.1 GCA_007131635.1 Bacteroidota bacterium
ACGCTGACCGGTTCTTTGGTGAATTTATGTAATAGCGGAACATTCATTGAAAAGGTACCGACATACATTATTTCACCGTCCGCTGAGAACGCCAATGCACGCGGGATCCTGAACGGTTCTGCCGGCCATTCGGCGTAATCAACAATCTCATGCGTCGTCACATCTATTGCAAAGACCTTATTATCGTGACCGAAGTACCTCGAAGTCTCCGGCAACGGATCGTTACCACCGCCTGTCGCCGTTACCCACAGGACATTGTCATTCAGCGGATCACGGCTCACCGCACCGGGCCACATGTCGGCTGCCAGTGTCGTATCATAAACCTCATACTCGCCAAGCACACCGAATTCACTGCGGTAAACAGTGATAAAGTTCTGAGTGAAGCCGGGCTGGAAGAGATGGACTCCGTCGGCACTTACTTCAAGCGTGCGCGAGAAGCCGGTCTTGCCGTCTTCGGTTACCGCCTGCACCAGCTCGAAATCCGGATCGAGAATAATGATCGGCGAGCCGGGAAAGACATACGATACGAAAATATAGCCGTCCTCGGTTACCGACGGACGGTTCGGCGCCTGGGACGCTGTCTCCGTTCGCATAGAAGTAACATCAACCAGACCCATTAACTCACCGGTCATCGGATCTATCCTTAAGATATGTGCAGTACCCTGGTTCCACGTGCTGCCGTCAGCCAGAGGCCGCAGACCATGGATTGCAACAAGGATATTTCCTTCATGATCTCTGTTCAATCCGGTAATCGGACCGAAACGTACCGCTTCTCCGTCAACATCAAATTCATAAATCGGAGAGAAATCGGCGGGGGTACCGTCTACGTTGAAGACATAGAGCGGATTCCTGCGGATGGTGTCACCCTCTGTCGGTACGAACAACCGGCTGTAGTATGGTCCAACCCATACCTTGCCTTCATCATCGACTGCCACTCCGTGAGCTGAATGTTGCCATTCCGTAGTTTCTTCATCGGGGAATACATCGACAAAGTTCCAGTTCGATTCGGGAAGTTCGACAACGGGTGTATCTGAGAATGTCCACTTCTGGATAGCGGGGATAACCGCATATGTCCAGTGACCGATGTAAGCCGTGGTTCCTTCATTATCAAAAGCAATAGCCCGCGGCCAGGGACCGTGTGCTCCATCTTCCCACGGTTCTGCCGGAACTAGCACGCCATCAGCAACCTTGCGCCAGCTATTCTCAATATTAAACCATGTAATATGATTGAGAACCTGATCGTTTTCGATATCATATTCGTACCAGGTAAAAGGTTCCCATTCAGTTTCAACATCCGGATATTGATTGGGCCTTTCGGCATTATCGCCTGCGCTGACCCACAGATGTCCTGTTGCCCTGTTTACCATAGCGGATACGACTCTCATACCCTGGAGTATGGTATCGGGAACTTCGGGGAACACGTCAAACTCATCTGCACGTGTGTATTTTAAAACCGCATTTTCACCCGGCGAGAGATAGAACAGGGTTAAACCGTCCTGGGTAACTTCGAGACTACGTGAAATACCGGTGGGGGTAATTGCCGGCATTATGAAATTGAAGTCTGCGTCATATACCCGTACCGGGGCTTCTGCTAACACGGTGCCTATGTAAATATTTCCCTGGGCATCAACACCCGGTGTTGTGAGTGCTAAGCCATTTGGATGTTCATACACATCCAATACCTCGTGGGTTTGATAGTCAACCCTGAACAACCGGTGTGCATAGGCAGCCAGGATATTACCGTTATGATCGGCACGCATACCTCTGCCACCTTGTAGCGGGAATAAGGTATCGGCCAGGGTAACGGCTAATATTGTATCGACGGTCGTACCATCGGGGCTGATTCTCCAGAGACCATCGACATTAATTGTATCACCCTCACCCCGTGCCCATCGTGACCAGTTAAAGAACCGGTGAGTCCACACATAGCCATCCGGGTCAACGGCGATACCGTGTGTAACCGCGTTTGCTGTGTGTGCCGAGTCGAGGGGCATGACATTCTCAAACTCCCACTGAGCTAAACCGACAAACGGAACGCATAATAGTATCGCGAGTATTACATATGTAGCTTTTTTCATTGAAATCTTCCTTGTTAAAAGGTTAAACAAATATGAATTATAGTTATAGTCTTGGTAATTTACTTATTCCCCTTTTCTGCCCTCCTTTCTTGTTTTTTTATTCAGATATGAATAAGGTTAACGGTTATTGTAATAAAAAGTGTGAAATAAAGAGTAAGAAAAATTTTATACTATTGCAACCCATAGTATGGCGCACTTTCCCGCTGTGTATTTATTCTGATCAGTGCTTGTTTACTATTTCCGATTTCACCTCTTGTGTAATAGAGATTCGGACCCTCACCCCAAGCAAATATCATACCGGTCGGAGAAATAAGACCGGGATAGAGAGGTTCCCATCCATTACCGCCGGGATTGACTTCTATGATACCATCCGGGCCGTCCGTACCGATATAGAGATAACCGTCTGCGGAGAAAGTTATAGCCAGTGCGATTGCATTATTACCGGGATACTGTTCGGAAAATGCGAAATACATTTCCGGTTCACCGAGATTGCCTGTACCATCGACAGGAAATCTCCAAATGCCTGATTTTACGCCCCCCTCGATCTCTTTGAGTGCGGAAACGTACAAATGACCGTTAAAATATCTTACCGATCTGATATCCGCTGTGTAAGGAAATTCTTCAACACTCTTATCGTCGACGTTCACTCTGAAAATTGCATCATTATTCCCTACAACCCAGAGATAACCGTGTTCATCAAAATCCATGTCGACAAAACGGGTACCGACGCGAAGCGGTAGCCAGTTTTCTTCCGCTCCTCCGCCTAGGGGGACACGTGCAATGAGGCGCAGATTACGTACTAAATATAAATATCCTTCCGGTCCGAACTTCATTCCATCGTACCTGGGTATTCTTGCCGGTACGTATTCCTCTAAAGTCCCATCGGCTTTAACCTTTTGGACTCCATCGGAGCCCCCTCCCCGCGATATGGAGACATAGACGTTCCCATCGCCATCGGCAGCAATTGCCCAGGGTGTTTGTGCATCGGCAAGAGTACCATGCATTTCAACGGCAGGTTCCAGGGAATATGAGATCTCATTGCTGAATGCAACCGCACCGGCGACAGACACGCGCAACCTGAGGCCGTCACCTACTTCGTTCGGTGCCTGCACGACAAGTTGCGTCTGGGAAGCCTCGAGTATCCGTGCGGCTCTTGTGCCGATATATACAATATTGTGATGGGGTGTAGATGAAAAATTCGTGCCCGTAATTCTAATAATCCCGACTCCGGCGAGAGAACCATCCGGTGGATCGACAGCGGTAATTTGCGGGGCCGGATTTCCACGGTCATCCGGGTCAAACAGACTACCCGGAGAATCTTCTTCACAGCCAATAAATAAAATTGCGAATAAGAGTACGGTTATGATATATGTATAGTTCATTATATTCTCTTACCTATGCTATATATTATCTTATAACTACAAATTTTCTAAATTGTGAGTCACCGGCACGGAAGAGCAATTCGCCCGTCTCGGGGTCAAGCTGATCCTCAGTTACGGTGAAATGAGCGATGTAGACACCGCTCACAACAATCTGACGGGACGATGTTATCGATTGCCAGGTAGCATCACCGCTTCCGTCAGTATGATGTATTGTTTCGATCAGGTCACCCCGTTCGGTGTATATTCTGATCATGCATTGCCCGGGAATATTCAAAAACATAATTTTATCCGGTTCACCGGGATATTGTAAATGTCTCGCTCTGATATTGTACGGATTTGGTACAACCCGAATATCATCGAGGGATCTACCCGGTGCCCGTTGCAAGAATGCAGGCTCGGTTGTCCGTGTGTAGAATCGGCTGCTCTCTAATTCACCGGTCGGATTAGTTTCTCCGCTTGTGTTGTTGCTCCCGTCATTATATGCAGTGATGTAATAGTAATACGACACTCCCCGACGCGGATCGGTATCCTGGTATTCGGCAGCGGCCGGACCCAAATCGGCGATCCGTTCATAGGTCGTGTCCGGTTTACCGACGGCCCGATAAATCCGGTACCCGGCAAAACCCGGTTCTCCTGCGGACGGGCTTGGTGCCCACGAAAGGGTAATCCGGTCACCACCGGATGAGACGTCAAAGACGGGCGGCGGTAATGGCGCCGTGGGTATGTTATATCCACTTATAAAATTCCGGTATGCGCGCCCGAAGGTTTGCATTATCGAATCTTTGCCCGTGTAGGTCCATTCATTTTTGAAGATATCTTTATCATTTGTTGTGGAACCATCGGGTAACGTAAACGGACCGGAATCCGACGGATCGTCGAATGCCTGTTTCCAGCGCCGGCCGATTTCTTCCGCTTTCTGACGGCCCAACCCGCTTACCCCTTCAGCCATAATAATGGTGACGCTTTCATCAGGTTCCAGAGTGAAGGGTCCGAAAGAGTACCATAAGTTCGTTCCGCCACGGTCATTATGAACGGTTGATGGATCTGCGTGAGAACTGAGATATTCTTCATCCATACGATAATTACCGCCTAATCCCTGATGCGGTTGACCCTGTAACATCGCATATAGTTGTTTCATCTGAGGCTCGGCGGCAGGAGACATATCACCAACCGACGGATAGGTATCGCCCGCGTGCCACCCGATAACAAACGGCTGATTGGGATCATCCGACTTATCCGATCCGTTTTTATCTACGTGGACAACGACAAAACCTGCATGTTGCACGGCACGTAAACGTCCGTCACCGCCCCTGTGCGGACCGCCTATATTATCCCAGCTATTAGCGGCATTCTGTCCCGCCCACGCAAAACCTGCTCTTAACCAATCAACAATCGGATTATTCTCTGTAATTGGCTGACCTGCATGATCCGGATAATTTTCACCGCGTTTTGTCACCCACGTATGCTGTCCCCAGCTCTGTGAACCGCCGATACTGAACGATCCCTCACGGCTTACGCTATATCGAATCTGCTTAGACACATACAAATCCTTCAGGGTTTCTCTGAGTCTTACTTCGTCGCCATATCCCGTTTTACCGGTATTTGTGAAGGTATATTCACGAATGTGGTAATCATCATGATATTCCTGACTGAAAGCCAGTATACGCCGCGTCATTGTCAATCCCATAGAAGAGTTAACAACATTTGTTATTATCCTATCGGGGATTTGATCCGGATCGTAATCATCTATATCCTGAAGGTACTGACCGGTAACATTCACACCGTCGACTAAAACTGTGGGAGGTTCAAATTTTGCCGTTTGTTCGTGTTTTACCGGAAATATTGAGTTACCGACATACCCGGCAGTCGAATGAACAGTATAAGCATCCCATCTTTTTCCGTCAGGATCGACAAAATCTCTCACGCCGTACCAGAACCGTTCGATAACCGCATTGTCAGTCCACGGATAGTCGGCGGGCCATCGCAGTCCTTCATAATAATTATTATTCCAGGCGCGTTCCGAACCGTATGCCGTGTAATGATTTTGCATTTCACCAATTCTTATATACCTTGTGTGCGTACCCTCAACCTGGGCCACCGCAGTATTAAGAAAAATAAAGAATATTCCGAGGAATACGATCTGGTATACACTCACGGGTTTTCTCAAATTATTCATTATGCTGTACTTCCTTACTCATTTCCTATGTATAGCTGACCGACATGGTCTATTATAAACTTACTCTTATGCCAAAAGTAATCTGGCGCGGATTTAAAAATGTGAATGCTTCAATGTTCGGATTATCGATATATGATTTTGAATCAATACGACGCTGATTTTCTCTTGCTATGTCAGGATCGTTATTCGGATTCGGTACGAGCGGATCGTACGGGACATCCCACGGCCTGTAATCTCCGATCCGGTCATTGCCTTTGAATACTCCATCCCGCCAGGAGAATCTGAGCGAACTCAGATAATCCACCCAGTTAAACTGATCGGAAAATCCAGCCATATTCATATATCTTACATTGAATGCATTTGTAATATCGACAAAGAATTGTAACCCCGTATTCATAAATCTGAAATCACGGGCGATCCGGAGATCCACATTATAAAAATCTTTCCACCGCACGTTATCGACAACACCGGGAATGCTGAACGGATTATATGTCGCGTAAGCGCCGGCTCTCCAATTTGCAAGCACACTTATGAGCCAGCCGCCGAGTATATGCTCACCCATAAACTCGGGTCCGAAATTATCCGGGGTTCGGATATTAATATTTGCCCGGGCATACGGTTGCGGTCTCGGGCGGGATTGATACGGATTCAGACGGAGATAATTCCGCTGCTTTGTCGGATCCTGATAATATTGTCGTAAACCGAAGAATCCGCTGGTTCGAACATCATACGTATAATTTATGAAACCGGTTATCCATTTCCCCACGCGCTTGTCAATTGTTAGCTCAAATCCACGGATATCTGCATAGTTATTATTCTCCGGTACGTTGTATTGCACCGAACCGTCGAAGTTCTCATAGTATACCCATCCAGGCTGATCGGAGATATCTTTGTAGTATGCCGCTAATCTCAGCAGGAACATATCGAACAGATTTTGTTCGTATCCTAATTCATAGGCGATCGTTCTCTCCAGATGCAAACCGGGATTGCCGAGATAGTTAACCAGACCGTTATTTTCTCTCTGTAATCTGAATCTTAGTGATGATGTCGGTTCGGATCTGAAATGACCGTAATTGAAGTATAATTTTGAGTTTTCAGTAATGGGGTGCGAAATACCGAGTCGCGGACTAATATTCCATACCGGATCGACCCGTTTCCGGCTTACTTCTTCCTCTATCCTGTTACCGAAACCGGGAGAAAGGAATCTGTCATATATATCAAAATCGTACCATTCCAAATTTGGATCGGAATATTCGACACGCACTCCGATGTTGGCAATGAATCCGCCGTATTCCATTTTATCCTGAATAAATCCGGCGATGCGATACGGGAATACGTTATATACCATCGATCGAGTCCAGGTATCCATCGAAGGGCTCTCGGAAAACGATCTGATCCGAAAATCATTATACGCAAGCATAACACCGCCCTTGAACTGATGATTCGGTGTTACCTGACTTGTAATGTCAAAATTAACCGCGGTTGTCGTATTTACCGATCTGTCTCTCCCCAGATTCATCCATCCGCCCATACTCATACCGTCGATACTCGATTGAGAAAATCCCATATATCCGAAGGGAGACTCGTCCACAAAATATCCGGGGAAGATCTCATGTCTCTGCGTGGTATCGCGGTCGGCTGTTTTATACGTGTTATAGCGGTTCGAATTGTACTGCAGTTGTATTTCGTAAAATGTTCGCGGGGAAATTGCATTCGTCAGACGAATACCCACCATATTCCGATAAATTGAACTCGGACTATAGTAACCGGGCATGTATATGACTGAGGGATTAGCCGCAAGGTTTGCAATTTCACTCTGACTTCTCAATACCCGTCCGGTCGGCGTTGTAATCCAGTTAAACGGCGATACAGATTTAACTTCACCGTATAAACCTGTAATGCTAAGTTTCATCGACGTTGTGATATTCGACGTTAAACGAATCTGACCGAACTTATCGGAGTAACTGTCCCTCGAGAGAGGGAAAACAAACATATCTCTCTCTTCAAAATAAGTTGCGAAAAATCTTAAATCCCCTAAATTCGATGCAAGAAACGGAAACGGACCGCCGAATCCGACATCAACAACGTAATCCGGTTTTTGGATTGATCCATCCCGCCGCCGATGCCACTGCCATAATCTATATGCCTGCTCGGGTGTTAAATCCGTTTCAGGATTACCGTCCTCAATCGTTCGCTGCGAAACTGCATTCCATCCTTCAAACGTCGGGTACTTTCTTCTCGTATATTCATCCCAACCCCCGCTTTGTGTGCCTGTCCACATAACTGCTGGATCGGTAAACGGGCGGTTAAAATAGGAATCAGGTGCGTATATTGACGGACCAAAATTTTTCGGCGAGGGGGGATTATAATGTACGATGGCTCTAGCTGAATAACGCTCCATTGATCCTTCACGGGTAACCACGTTGATCACACCCGATCTGACATTTCCGTATTCGGCATTAAAACCGCCGGTCTGGATCTGAACCTCCTGCAATGAGCTTAAACTCACTGCCGTGTAGGGGACGTTCGACCGTTCATCGTTAAGGGAGAGTCCGTCCAGTAAAAACGTTGTTTCCCGCGGCGAGCCGCCCCGAATGATAATGCCCTCGCTTCCCATCTGTATCCCGGCGTGTAAAGAGAGAACCTGGTCAATAGATTGCACAGGCATATTTTCTACGGATTCAGCTTCGATGGCAATAACACTGGCCGAAACGTCTCGTTGTACGATCGGGCGTTCCGCTACAATAATGACCTCGTCCAGCTCTAAAGCCATTTCCCGCATTTGAATACTGAGAGATGTTGTTTGATTGATATTGACACGCACTTCGACAACCCGGACATTATCATAGCCGATCATAGTTGCAATGACCGTATGATAACCGGGAGGAACATTTAAAATACTGAAATGTCCGTCTCCATCGGTAGCGGCACCGAGAAATGTACCCTCGATAACCACATTGACACCGGGAAGTTCAATACCCGTCTCGGCGTCAATAACCGTTCCTTCTATTTTTCCCGATTGAGAAAAGA
>SLQE01000098.1 GCA_007131635.1 Bacteroidota bacterium
AAGATTACGTATAAGCCGGGATGAAGCCTGGGATTTTTTTTTATCACCAAAAAACCTGAAAGAAATTACACCAAAACATATGGGCTTCGAAATTACTTCAGGAAACGAGGAAGTGAGCATGTATCCCGGGATCGTCATCAGCTATAAAATAAACCCTTTTCCGAATATTCCCGTGCAATGGATTACCGAAATCACCCACGTTGAAGAGAACAAATATTTCGTTGATGAGCAGCGCTTCGGACCTTATAAATTCTGGCACCACCGACATATTTTTAATGAAATCGAAGGGGGTGTAGAAATGACTGATATTGTTTGCTACAAGGTCCCTTTCGGTTTTCTGGGGAACATACTTGATAAGCTACTGATCCGTAAGCGAGTCATACAAATATTCAGCTATCGAAGAGAAATATTGAAACAAAAATTTGGTGAAATTTAAAAAGGTGTTACGAACCTTACTTAATTTCTGTTACATATGAGAAACCGGTTCACCTGCGTACCATGAGGACCGGTAGTATATCACCTTATTGCGTCCGGCCCTTTGTGCTTCAAATAACGCATGCTTGCCCGTTTGTAGTAACTCCTCCACGTTCGAACCGTTCACAGGATAGACCGACAATCCAATACTAATAGAAGAATCGATTTTTTTATCTGTGAAAACATTTTCGTCGATATGTTTCCTGAGATCTCCGGCAAAATCGATCGCACTCTCCAATGGAGTTTTCGATGACATAATAACAAATTCGTCCACACCGTAACGACACGCGATATCGACATTCCGTATCTTTGACCGGATAACATCGCTTATTTCTCTCAACAAATCATCGGCAGTTTCACTGCCGAATGTATTAACCACATATTTAAAATTATCAATATCAAAGATGAAGAGCGCGAGAGGTTCCCCGAATGTTTTCGCTCTGTCATAATTTTCATGCAACTTTTCGATGAATGAAGCATAGGTTTCAAGACCGGTCAAAGGATCAATCCGTTCAAGACGCATAACTTTTTCCTGCAGCCGATATTTATGCAATGCTAATCCTGCTATATCTGCAAACATCTGTAATAACGGTATATCCTCGTGAACAAAATGTCCGGTATGGGTGCTATCGACGTACAGGTAACCTCTTGAGCGTTGGTCAATCGTTATCGGCAAGACCGCACAGGATTTAAACGGTTTTTCGAGTTTAACATCATTCGCCCGCTGCTCATCCAGATCACTGTCTGTTATGAGAATAGGAATACCGGTCCATAAAAGTTTTCCGATCTCACCGGTGGTCATCATTTTGCGGAATTCCTTTAAAAAGGTAAATGAAAGTCCGGTGCTGTTTTCAATCCTCAGATATTCGGTTTTCGGATCGATCAATACTATCGCACACGTCTGACAATGATATAATCGTTTGATTTTTTCAATAATCAGATGAAAGACATGTTCATACTGTTGTGATGACTTCAGACTACCGATGATGTCCGTGAGATCATGCAGGGTTTTTGATTTTGTCGATTCAATCATGCAGGGTCCCTCCTTTCGATTTTTAAGAAAGAAAACCTCCGGAAAGATAATCGAATTATGTGTATGTTGACATTAAACCGTATGCTACCCTCCGATGTCTGTATCAATATAGAGTTAGATTGTGTGAAAATCAATATCGGTGTCGTGGAATCCGCAGACATGCAGCAATGAACCAGTGTTGCCGCCACACCCGTCATAATATTAAGCAGGAAAAACCAAATATGCCCGAAACATCCATCACGATTATGTGTGAAATTGAATACTTGATAAATTTTCATTACCTTATTTTATCACAATTTTTTCTTTTCCAATGAGTATTGTATCATTCATTTCTGATGAAGGAGTACCTCCCCTATGGCAAAAATAAATAAAAGATCCTGGGCTGAACCTTTTAAAATAAAAGTTGTAGAACCCCTTAAGATGACAACCCGCGATTATCGCGAGGGTGTTATTAAAGAGGCGGGTTATAACACTTTTCTTCTCCACTCGGAAGATGTTTATATCGATCTCTTGACCGATAGCGGCACCAACGCAATGAGCGATAATCAATGGGCAGGGATGATGTTAGGCGACGAGGCTTATGCGGGTAGTAAAAACTATTATAACCTCGAAGAGAAAATACAGCAGTATTACGGATATACATATCTCGTACCTGCTCATCAGGGACGCGGTGCAGAACATATGATTTCGCAAGTGCTTATCAGACCCGGTATGTTCGTCCCGGGCAATATGTACTTTACAACGACCCGGTTACATCAGGAGCTCGCGGGGGGTACATTCGTTGATGTAATCGTCGACGAAGCCCACGATCCGCAAAATCAGCATCCGTTCAAGGGAAACATCGATTTACAAAAACTTGAAGAACTTATAAAAAAAGTGGGGCCGGAAAAAATACCATACGTAAGCATTGCAGGCACCGTCAACATGGCCGGCGGCCAACCGTTCTCGATGGAAAATCTGAAGCAGGTACACACGCTCTGCAAGAGTTATAACATCCGTATCATTTTCGACGCCACACGGGCCGTGGAAAATGCATATTTCATAAAAATCCGTGAAAAAGAATATAACGATAAAAGTATCGCAGAAATCCTCAAAGAAATGTGTTCATATACCGACGGTGCAACAGTGAGTGCAAAAAAGGACTTGTATGTCAACATCGGCGGATTTCTTGCGACAAATGAATACGAAGTCTTTGAAGAAGCACGTAATATGGTGGTTGTGTACGAAGGCCTGCACACGTACGGCGGTATTGCGGGACGCGATATGGAAGCAATGGCGCGGGGTATTGAAGAAATGGTACAATACGATCAAATCCGTGCACGTATAGGCCAGGTCGAGTATGTCGGTTCAAATTTGCTCAACTATGATATACCGATCGTGGAACCGGTCGGCGGGCACGCGATTTTTCTGGACGCAAAACGATTTTATCCGCATATCAAACAGGTGGAATTCCCCGCGCAGACCCTCGCAGCCGAAATATACATCGATTCCGGCGTTCGTGCGATGGAACGGGGTGTAGTCTCAGCAGGTAGAAACAAAGAGACCGGCGATCATTATTATCCCAAACTCGAACTGGTTCGGTTAACCTTCCCCCGCCGTGTTTACACACAGGCTCATTGCGATGTTGTTATCGAATCAATCGTAGAGACGTACGAGAAAAGGGATACGGTCAAAGGTTTAAAAATGGTATACGAACCAAAATATTTGAGGTTCTTCCAGGCACGGTTTGATCGACTCTGATATGTTACTGATGCCCGTCACACACGTCCGTTTAAGAAGCGACGTTCCATCGTGACGGGCAATTACTTTATCCGAAGAATAAATTTGTCACGAATACTGCTGCAATAAGTCCGACGACATCGGCGATTAACCCGCCCGGTATGGCATGCCTTGTTCGATACACACTCACCGAACCAAAATAGACAGCCATGACATAAAACGTTGTCTCGGTACTTCCCATCATCACCGACGCCATTCGGCCGATCAATGAATCCGGGCCATGGGTAGTAACCAGTTCCGACATCACGCCCAGAGCACCGCTTCCGGAAAGTGGTCGTAAAATTGCCAGAGGAAGCACCTCCGGATCCATGCCTATGAGATTTGTAATCGGACCAACCAGCATCCCGAGCATCTCCATCGCTCCTCCGGCACGAAAAATCCCGATTGCAACAAGCATAGCGACCAGATAAGGAATAATACGGACTGCGACCTGAAATCCTTCCTTTGCTCCTTCGACGAAAACTTCATAAATTTTTACACCCTTCAACGCCGCATACGTCAATATGAATACTATCAATGCGGGGATGGCAGCAATCGAAATTACCTGTAATATCGTCATCATAATTTTTATCCTCAATCAAGCTGTTTCTTATAGACGGGCAAACGTTGTAGCAGCTTCACGGCCGTAATACCGGCGATCGTCGCGGTTGCCGTGGCAAGTATCATCGGCACAATGACTTCCGTCGGATTCGCACTTCCAGCCGAGACGCGGATTGCTATGACGGTTGCAGGGATCAACTGTACACTACTCGTATTAATGACGAGGAATGTGACCATAGCATCCGTTGCCGTACCCAGCTTTTTATTTAGTTTGTTTAACTCCTCCATCGCCTTTAATCCGAGCGGTGTTGCCGCATTGGCGAGTCCGAGCATGTTTGCCGAGATGTTCAGTATCATTGCACCCATCGCGGGATGATTAGCGGGGACATCGGGGAATAAACGAGTCATGATCGGACGTAAACCGGTTGCAATTGCCTGTACAAGGCCTGCTTCTTCAGCCACTTTCATAACGCCGAGCCAGAGTGCCATGATCCCGATTAATCCGATTGCAATAGTAACGGCGGTAGAGGCATAGCCAACGATTCCGTCGTTTGTCACCCGTTGTAATCCGATGAACCGTAATGGATCCGAAACGAATTCCGCCTGATATGACGTTTCATCCCTTTTGCTTATAATTTTTATAGAGCCCGCTAATTTCCCGTCGTCTGTCGGTTGCGCAACGGCCATTTCTTTCCAGAGAGTGGGAAAATCTTCCTGTACGGGAATACGAGCAATGGCTTTTTCTGATGATGAAAAGGTCATATGCACAGGGTACGTAACAACACGATCGTCTTTTATATCGATGCCATAAAATGCATGCAGGTACGCAAGATCGATTGTTACCGTTCCGCTCATCATCTTTCCCGCTGAAGGTTCAATACCCTCGTCAAAAGATAGAATAATATCAATTGATTCGTTATTCCGGTATTTATCGGAAAGAATATCACTAAAATCGGTTGACAATGCAGCAATAATACCGACAATAATTAAACCAAGCCATATATAATTTAACATAGTTTTTCTTATCGATTAATGAGTGAAGTGAATAGGTCAACGTTCAGGTACATCATAATAATCCCCGTTCGGCAAAACTTGTATACGCACTTCCCGCAATGATGATATGGTCGTGCACGGGTATGCCGATGATTCGTCCGGACTCAACAAGTTGTCTGGTAATCATCTTGTCTTCATTGCTCGGTTCCGGATTACCGCTTGGATGATTGTGAATCAGAATTACTGAGGCGGCCAGGCCGTCGATCGCTGCTTTGAAAACCTCGCGCGGGTGTACGATACTTGCGTTTAAATTTCCTTCGGATATTCGTACCTGCTTCTGGACAATATTGGCGCTATTCAACAGCAGGACTTCAAAAACCTCTCGTTTCAGATGAGCCAGGTGAGGTTGCATATATGTTGCGACATCTTCCGGTCCGTTGATTCGGGTACGTTCTGCCGTGCGTGACCGCGCAAGTCGCCTGCCTATTTCGAAAGCCGCCACTATTTCTGCTGAACGGGCTTTCCCGAGCCCTCTGTTACGCGCGAGTTCGTCGACAGACAGTTTCGATAATTCCGAAAAATTTTGATGGTCCGCGATGAGTTTTTTTGCAAGATCGACAGCCGTAACTTTTCCACTCCCCGAACCGATAATTAATGCCAGCAATTCCGCATCGCTGAGTGCGGCCGGCCCGCGGAGCAACAATTTTTCACGCGGGCGATCATCGGCAGGCCAGTGTTTTATCTTCGTATGATAGTAAGCTGCTTCTTTTACTGCATCTTCTTTTTCCATACTTTACGGGATAGTATTACTATGAATCGTTTACGAAAACAGGCGCAGAGCGTCCTGGTATTTTTCCGCGGTTTTTTGTACAATTTCAGCGGGTAGCGGCGGTGGAGGCGGTTGCTTATCCCAGTCGAGCGATTCCAGATAGTCTCGTAAGAATTGTTTATCAAAACTTTTTTGTGATTTTCCGGGTTCGTATTCATCTTTCGGCCAGAATCTCGACGAATCGGGTGTCAATAATTCATCAATCAATATTACATCATTATTATAAAGACCAAATTCCATTTTTGTATCAGCGATGATAATACCCCGGCTTTCAGCCTCGGTAACAGCACGCTTATAAATTTCAATACTTAAAGTCCGTAATTTATCCGCAAGCTCGGTACCGATCAATGCAGCCGCCTGATCGAACGTGATATTCTCATCATGTCCCTCCTGTGCTTTTGTCGCGGGTGTAAAAATTGGTTCGGGGAGTCGATCCGATTCACGTAAATCCGGAGGTAATGGGATACCACACACTGCTCCGGTTGCTTTATATTCCTTCCATCCGGAACCGGTGATATAACCGCGCACGACGCATTCAATGGGGATGGTGTTTGCCTTTTTTACGAGCATACTGCGTCCCTCAAGTTGATCACGGAAATTGTGAAAAGCTTCCGGTAAATCATCAACCTTTGTACTGATAAGGTGATTGGGGACTATATCACCCATCCGGTTAAACCAAAACACCGATATCTCGGTGAGCACGTTTCCTTTTCCGGGGATTCCCTCACCCATGACGACATCATAAGCCGAAATGCGATCAGTCGTCACAATAAGCAGGTTTTCATCTGCCTGATACATATCGCGTACTTTACCTCTTGCAATACGTGTAACTCCGGAGAAATCCGTCGTCAACACAATCAAGTTTTGTTTATCTTGTGCCATATTATTCATCCAGTATTATTTCATCTATTTTAATTATTCGACCATGAGCATATTGTAATATATTTTTTGCCGCATTGACTCTGTTTTTTCCCATAACAATGGGTGAATGTATACCGCGATAAAAGATTCCGGAGGATAATGCTTCCGCGATAGCATCGCGGTTAATAGCGCCGTTACGAACAAGCATTGATAAAAGTTGCATTGTATCATATCCCATAAGTGTATTTCGTGTGGGGCGATTTTGCATAGTCTCCGTAAATGAATCGAAGAATTTTATAAACGTCGAATCGTCAGTATCCCAGAATGAATCCGACGCAAAATAAACGTTATTTACATAGCGGCGATTTTCTTCCAGAGCAGAGATATCGTACCATTCTCCCGAGCCAAGGAATTGTGCTCTGATATTGTAATAGGCGGTCTGTGCAGAGAGAATCCCTATATCATCCCTCGATGTTATCGGTAAAAATATTGCATCTATTGATTCAACAGGTACATGGAGACTATCAACAAAGAGGTCTCCCTGAATCACACTTAGTCCGAGAGAGTCGGCGATCCGGGGACCATCCTCGCCGAGAAGATCGATGACAGATATAATACTTTCATTCTCCACGTAGGAATTGAGCCGTGATAGTGAAACACCTTGCCCGGCAAGTTTCATAATATCGTCTTGCTTTATCGGCCCGGAAAAAGAAATATATAAATGCATTGAATCCTGTAATCCGTGTTTTCTGATGGTAGAATACTGCTGTCTGAAATTTGTCTCACCGGTTCGGTACCATTCACTGACTGCTACATATGCACCGTCTAATCTGTTTACTTCTTCTATGAACCCGCTGGCAATATCCTGTCCGTGGGAATCAACCGGAGCCAAAACTGCAAGTGTCGATAATCCGAGGTGTTCAACTGCATAACGTGCCATCGCCCGACCGCGATTTCGATAATCGGGATTGGTTTGAAAGATATATCTGCCGATATCGGCAATATAGTTTGCCGTGGCTGTCGGTGTAATTAAGGGCACGCCGACTGTGTTGGCAACCCCTGCAGCCGCAAACGCTTCATCACTGAAAACAGGGCCAATGATCGCAACGACTTCAGGATCTCTCACCAAATCCTGCACCTGTCGCGCAGAAACCGAGGGCAATCTGCGTGAATCACGAACATCTAGGTAGAGTTTTATATCGGATTGCTCATTGTGTTTATCCACAGCAAATTGGATACCCTGGAGCATCTCTCTTCCGAGTATTCTGAGCGGATCATCCGGCTGATCAATCATAAGCGGGAGAACCACTCCTATCTTCATAGAAATACCTTTGTCAATATTTTCGAGCAATGTCCGGAGTTCACCGATGAACGGATGATGCCAATATTCCTCGACTGCCTGTTCAAGCAATGACCGGGCTGTACCGATGTTGCCGCGCGTGATATATCGCCTCGACAGCGCTAATGCAAAAAAACCACGATCATAATCAGCGCGTGCCTCAGCATACATATGTTCTAATTCAGACAAAGTAAGATAATTACGTATGATGTGGTTGAGATATTGTTCCGCCTGATTCCGGAGCTCGGTCTTCCCGGTAATTTCGACCGTTGAGAGGAACCGATAGAGAGCATCCTGATATCTCCCGTCCCGCATTAAGGCGACACCGATAGTAAAATATGCATCATCTTCATAGAGAGAGTTTTGAAAGCGGTCGAGGAAACGCTGTAAACGCCTGAAGGCATCGCGATTTTGTCCAAGCTCTATCATGGACTTTGCCGACATGATATAGGCTGCAGTGGTTCTATGGGTTACATCCCCGATATCGAGAATACTATTAAATTCCTGCAGTGCACGCCGATAGTTCTCTTGCTCATACGCGTTGATTCCCGATGTGAAATATTGCTCCGCCCGCTGACTGTATAGTATTCCCTCATCCTGCGGGTATGCGTCAAAAGGGTATATTGTTGTGATAAAAACAATACAAGTAATAAAAATGAACCGAGCGATGTTTAACATTTTTTATTGGGTATATTTCGTGAAAAAGTACAATGTATATTTTTCAAAAATTTAATACAGATATAGATTTTTCATTATAGTAAAATTTTTCG
>SLQE01000109.1 GCA_007131635.1 Bacteroidota bacterium
AAATTTACCGCGGCAGAATTACTGAGATTGCTCTCGCTGCCGATCCGTATAAACAGGCCTTCTACGTGGACGTGGAGTTTGAAAATCCGGGCCGCGAATTGAGAAGCGGTATCACGATGAACATAGAGATCCGGGTATATGAAAATGCGAGTGCAATCATCGTGCCCCGGAACCTCGTGATGCGCGATACAAGCGGTGAGTTTGTCTATGTTATGGATAACGACATGGCAGTCAAACGTTACATCTCAAACGGAAATAGCAGCGGTATCGATTACGAAATCAGCAGCGGTCTGAACGTGGGTGATGTGATCATCACTCACGGCGCCTCGATGGTGGAAGCGGGCAGCCGCGTGAGAATCGCGGAATAGAACAGTTATCGGTTATCGGTTAATAGTTGATTATAGCGGAGTACACAATCGATAAGAACCATTAACCAATAACAAATAACAGTTAACAGTTAACAGTTATCGGTTAATAGTTGATCATAGCGGAGTACACAATCGATAGGAACCATTAACAAATAACCAATAACCATTAACTTCTTAAAAAATAAAACAACACTTGAAACCAAACCAACACATAATAAATAAGAAATCCCAATGTTTTTAGCTAAAGTATCAATAAACCGGCCGGTTATGACGACGATGGGAATCCTGGTGTTCATCATCTTCGGATTGCTGGCATACTTTTCATTAAGTTTAAATCTGTCACCTGATGTAGAAATTCCATGGGTGACTGTCACGACGATCTATCCGGGTGCCGGTCCGAAAGAGATTGAAACCCTGATCAGTAAACCGATTGAAGATGCGGTTGCCACGGTCAGTCTGATCGAGCGGGTCGAATCATATTCACTTGACGGTATTTCGGTGGTTATCATCGAGTTCAAACTGCAAAAGGATGTCGATGTTGCGAATCAGGAGGTGAAGGATAAAGTCGATGCCATTATTAATGTGCTGCCGACCGACGCGGAAAGACCGATCGTACAAAAAGTGGACATCAGATCCTTCCCGGTCGTCGATGTGGTATTGAGCGGCGATCTCGATCCGCGTGAATTGTTCACCATTGCCGACCGGCAGTTAAAGGACCGGTTTTCTCAAATCGAAGGTGTTGCCCAGGTTAATATTGTCGGCGGACAGGAGCGGGAGATACGCGTCGTTATGGATGACCGTATTGTCTATGAGCAAAACATCTCGTTGCCGCAGCTGCTACAGATACTGCGTGCGAACAATATGGATATACCCGGCGGGTACTTCTCGCTGAGAGATCAGGAGTACACGGTGCGGTTGAGCGGTGAATATTCCGATCTCGAAACGATAGAGGAGATGTCGATAAACACTCCGTTCGGACCGAGGAAAATCCGTCAGTTCGCCCAGGTAGTCGACACGGGAAAAGATATCCGGATGCGCGCGATTTATTTCAACAAGGAGAAAGACATCCGGGATGAAAATGTCGTACGGCTCGGGATCGTGAAAAGCGCCGAAGGAAATACGGTAGAAGTGGCAAAAAGCGTACGCGCAGCCCTGCCCGATATTCTTGCCACGTTACCCGAAGGGGTTACGCTCGAGGTGGTCAACGATGAATCGAATTTTGTGCAGAGCAGTCTTGACGATACAATGAGCAACGTCCTGCTCGGTGTGCTTTTTACGTCGCTTGTACTCCTGGTTTTTTTACATGATATCCGGTCTACTCTCATCGTGGCAATGTCAATGCCGACCTCGATTATATCGACCTTTTTGCTGTTGCAGGTGTTCGGATTATCTCTCAACATGATGACTCTGATGGGGTTATCGGTTTCGGTCGGGGTGCTGGTAGCGAACTCCGTTGTCGTGCTGGAGAATATTTTCCGGTATAAGAACCTGGGGAAAAAGAATAACGAAGCCGCTTATATCGGGACATCGGAAGTTACCGTTGCCGTTCTCGCGGCGACATTGACAAATATAGTCGTATTTTTACCGATTGCCAATATGTCGTCCATGGTCGGTCTGTGGCTTCGAGAGCTTGCGCTTGCGGCGGTATTCGCAACCATCTTCTCGTTGATCATGTCATTTACGCTGACACCAATGCTTGCATCGATTTTGTTACCCGAAAAACCAAAAAAAGGAAGGATCGGGAAATGGTTTGACAAATTCGAATCCCGCAACACCGCAATTTACAAATGGCTGTTAATGAAGATCCTGAAGAATAAGAAGATAAGTACACTGGTTGTTTCAATTGCGTTCATATTATTTTTCGTTACGATGGTCGGTGTGGGTCCGCAAATCGGAGTAGATTTCATGCCTGCGCTTGACGACGGTAAGATCAGGATCGAGGTCGAATTACCTGAAGGATACAATCTGAGGGAATCCGCACGCGTGCTTGCTGAGATAGAAGAACGCATAAAAACATACCCGGAAGTGGTACACATTCTGACCGATCTCGGAAGATTAAGTTTTCTGGATATCGGTCCGAATATGGGAATGATGACCGTACAGCTCGTTGACCGCAGTGACCGCGATATCGGTGTTGAGCGAATGATAAATCTCTTTGTCGAGGACCTGGCCACTATTCCCAATGCTCGGATAAAAGTATTCAATGCGACTGAATCCGGTGGTCCGGGCGCCCCCGTGCAATTTTATCTGCTCGGTTACGAACTGGAAACGCTCGAGGAATTAAAGGACGAGATCACGGCGCTCATTCAGGATGTGCCCGGACTGATCAACCTCGATAATACCTCCCGTGCGGGTAAACCGGAATTGACAGTCTATCCCCGCCGCGAACGGTTAACCGAGGCCGGCCTGACCACTATGGATCTGGCTCTGACGCTCAGGGCTTCAATTGAAGGTATGGTATCGTCGCAGTATCGCGAACTTGGATATGAGTATGATATTACGGTGACACTGAGCAATGAATCGGCCGACACGCCGGAGAAAATCGGTAACATCCCGATCATATCTCCGGTATCGGGTGCGATGAGATTATCGCAGGTTGCCGATGTGGAGTTCACAACCGGTTTCACAAAGATTCTGCACCGCGATAAATATGTGACGATATCGTTTACCGGAGCTCCGGCGGCCGGCGTGCCTTTGGGAGATATTACGAATGAAATAGACCGGCGCCTTGAAACATTGGATTTGCCTCCCGGTTATCGGATTGCCTGGGGAGGGAACGTGCAGATGATGAACGAAATGGTAGAAGATATGATATTTGCATTTTTCCTTGCGGTCGTATTGACGTATATGCTGCTTGCCGCGATTCTTGAAAGTTTCTGGCAGCCGGTTCTCATTATGATAACCGTTCTGCTCGCTATGATCGGTGTTATCCTTTCGCTGTATATAACCGATACGCCTTTCAGCATAACATCGCTGATGGCGATCATTATGCTTATCGGTATTGTGGTCAACAATGCTATACTCATGCTTGATTTCACAAATCAGCTCCGGCGGCAGGAGGGGAGACTCCCGAAAGAAGCGCTGCTGACCGCGTGTCCGATAAAACTGAAACCTATCCTGATGTCGACTACCGCGATTGTTCTTGGTATGATGCCGCTTGCATTGGGGATCGGTGACGCGGGTGCTGAGTGGCGTATCCCGCTGGGCGTGGTCGCGATCGGCGGGTTACTGGTGTCGACGGTGCTGACGCTTTTTGTGATTCCGGCGTTCTATTATCTGACCGCCCGTGAAAAGAGCGTTGTGAAAGAAAAATTGACGATCTGAAAACCCTTGCCCGCCAAGCGGCTAAGCCGTCACTTACCGTAAGAGTTGGAAACGGAATTTATGGGTTTGTAGGAAGGGTTATAAGTGATAGTGACGGGCAAGTTTTCCCTAGAACAGACGGAAGGAGACCATCATGTCACCGTTCTTGATTTCTCGAAGATGGCCTCCGACTTGATCCATATACATTGAAAAAGGTGAAAAATGAAACATAACAGACGTACTTTTATTAAAAAAACGGGTATTGCGATCGTCGGTGTCGGCGCCGGTCTACCGTGTTTTTCCGGTTGCTCGACAATTGCAGGAAGATCTGCTGTACCGGTTGCCCCGACCGGTAGTTTCAAACTTGTAAACGGAGCAATAAGCATAGATCTTCCTATGACCCCGTCGCTTCGGGAAACCGGCGGTGCAGTCAAAATGTCGGTTCTATTTGATAACGGAGAGAAAGCGAAATTGATCGTAGTTCGATCCGATACGGATGTCTACAAAGCGTTTGAAGATCGGTGTACGCACAAAGGGAGGGAGATGAATTTCATTCACGAGGAAGATATCCTTCGATGCTCAAGTTTTGGAAGAAGAGAGTTCGACCTCTCGGGAACGTTTATTGAACGTCCCGATGATGAATCGCTCAAAGTATTTAGCGTAACGAAAGAAGGCGATTCACTGTTGGTGGCAGTGGTATGACAGGTTGAAATTGTAATTAAACGAGGGTATCTGTGACCCCGCTTGTGCGACGCCGCCGGTGTGATTGACCTTAGTATAGTGCATGTATATGCGGGAGAAAAGGGATTATTTACTATGTACACACATGAATCATCAAAGTCTGCTTCCTTGTTATTCTTCGGCGGAGCGGCGCTGGTCCTCGTTATTGTACTCTGGCCCGTTTTTATGGCGGCATCTCATTTCGACGGAACGATTGAGGAACAACTCGAATTCCTGACCGCCGATCCAACAATGTATATAATTAACTTCTTTATTGCTTCACTCATAGCGCCGGTATTTTTGGTAGCAATGCTTACGCTGGCCTTTTTTATTGAGACCGGCCGAAAAACACCGTTCCTTAATATCCTGGGAGTTGTTTCTCTGGCGCCGTACTTTGTTCTTGTTACCATCGCGTATACCTCTCAGTATATTTTTCTCCCGACGTTGCTTCACGGAAATAATTTGGAATTTGCACAATTGTGGTTATTTGATAATCCGGATTCTCTCATCTATTATCTGAATCAGCTCGGGTATATGTTTTTAGCTATCGCGATGTGCTGCATCGGATGGAAATATTTATTTGAAAAAGGATTGTTCAGATTTGCCGGGATACTGTTGTGGGCTTCAGGGGTTCTGTCGGCCGTGGCATTTTTGGGGTTGGTCATAGGCAGCCCAATACTGAATGCAGCAACCTTTTTAAGCGGTTTTCTAATCCTTCCCTTTGCCGTTATCGTTACGGTGATAGGGTGGAGAATGAGAAAATATGTTTTGCCGGCGTGAGATCCCCCGCATAAGTGCGGAGGCAGGCCGGCTCTGCCAATGACATGAAGACTTAAACGCCGACGCTCGCAGGCTTCGACGGAGTTTACCCCGCATCAGCGGGGCTCAGCCTGACAGTGAATGCTTCCATGTCATTAACAACGGCGTCGAGAGTTCATCGAGTTGTGAAAGAAATGAAAATTGATTTAATTTGACCAGTAACCCCAAACCAACGAAAGGTGCCACCATGAAACGATTATTTCTATCCGAAAAAGATAAAAAAATCGCCGGCGTATGCGGCGGGATCGGTGAGGTTTTTCAGATCGATCCAACCGTTGTCAGATTAATTTTTATCTTCCTTGCGTTCATTTCCGGAATTTTTCCGCTCGTAATAACGTATATAATAGCATGGATAATAATTCCGAAAGAATCAGTTGTAAAGAACGATCCGCTCAGGAAGCAGGATCTGTAACAGATATATAGCAAGGAGGAAACGCAATGGCGGGAAAAATTCTGGTGGTCTACGCGACGAAGTTCGGTTCGACGAAAGAGGTGGCCGAAAATATAGGTGAAGTGATCAAGGCAAAAAATATTCCGGTCGATGTCAGAAAGGTATCGTCGGTTAAAGACCTGTCGAAATATTCCGCGATTATTTTCGGGACACCGATAAGAATGGGAAAGCCGATATCCGAAGCGATGAGTTTTATCAAAAAATATGAAACCGGTCTCAATGCGGTCCCCGTTGCGTTTTTTTCCGTCGGACTCTATATGAAGGAAGATACTCCGGATACCCGTGAAAAAGCGATACAGTGTATGGAACCGGTACTCGAGCTCGTCACAAAACCCGTCAGCATCGGTTTGTTCGGAGGTAAGATAGATTATAATACTATGCCGGTTATTCTGCGATGGATGTTTTTAAAAGATAAATCCGGACAACTCAGCGAGGGAGATTGGAGAAATTGGGAGTCGATTACTTCGTGGATAGAGGAAATTTTACCGGAGCTTCGGAGGGAGGTTAGGGGATAGAGATTATACGTATAAAAGAGTTTCATATGGATAACCTGCCCTGCTTTGCAGGGATTCACTGATGGTATAGAGTATAGGCGAGAATTTATAATAACAATGACAAATTACAACAGCGTGCAGGCTGTCATCCCGAGTATGGTATTAATCCGACAAGTCGGAATAATCTATAAAAATAATGACACAATCCGATAGCGCGTAAGGTGTCAGGCTGAGCGGAGTCGAAGCCTGAGTGCGATGGCCTCATGTCATTGGCAGCCCCGCTGATGCGGGGTAAACTCTGTCGAGGGATGATAGCGAGCGTGTGTGCGTCATTGGCAGCGCCGTGCCTGCGGCAGGCAGGGAGTCGAAGGATGATAGCGAGGGTATCTGCGTCGTTGGCAGCCCCGCTGACGCAGGGTCTGGCGTAGCCACCGAGGGTGTGTGGAAAGGCCTATTTTATGTACAAGCCAAATTATTTTGGCGTATTCCGTCGCAGACGGAATTAAAATATGTCAATAGTTGGGCGATTTAAAAATAAAAACCGGCGAAAATAATTTCGCCTCTACATAGACTTAAGATTTTTAGCAATTTTCACACAGTCTCCATCCCTATGGGAATTATCTTATGAATTACGATTAAATAACATTGAAACGGTTTAGATTGAGTCAATAAGAAAATAACAAGGAAAGTCACTCATGAATACACTCTTGATTATTATCGCAGCGATACTGATCCTGATCATCGGATTTGCCGCGTACAGCGGATTCTTTTCGAAAGTAAACATAACCGAAAAAGAGGTCGGACCGTATATGCTCGTATATGGGGAACATAAAGGAGATTATAAAAAATCCGCAGAAGTTATGGACCGGATCTATGATTCACTCTTAAACGATGGAGGGATCGAAACATACAAAGGATTCGGTTTGTATTATGATAATCCGAAAACAACACCTACCGAAAATCTCCGCAGCGATGTCGGTTGTATACTCGAAGAAACAGACTACGATGCCGTCGATCATTTGAAGGAAAAATATTCAATCCGCGAATACCCCGTTACAAACGCAGTCGTTGTCGAATTCCCGTACCGGAACACCTTCTCGATTTTTGCCGGTGTCATGAAAGTCTATCCAAAGCTTGGTAAATACCGGGATCTCCGGGGATATAAAGACGTACCGGTAATGGAGATATACGATATTCCGGCTAAGCGGATCATGTACATCCAGGAAATTATAAAATAATGAAACGGCTGTTTTTTACATTACTCGTAATTATCATAAGCATTCCCGCTCCGGCCGACGATGGAGAGATTGGCAGACCCCGCATCGGTCTTGTTCTCTCCGGCGGCGGTGCGAAAGGATTTGCACATATCGGTACTTTGAAAATGCTCGATTCTTTACAGATACCGGTAGACTATATCGTCGGAACCAGTATGGGAGGGATAATCGGTGCTCTGTATGCGATCGGATACACGGGAATTGAACTCGAGAGACTTGCCTTGCAGCAACACTGGACGGACATGTTCATCGATCGGCCGCTGCGTGAGGAGCTTCCTTTTTTTGAGAAGGAGAAGACGGGACGTTACCAGCTTGAATTCGGATTTGAGGGAACGAAGCCGATCCCGCCGAGCGGACTTATATACGGTCAGAAGATACTGCTTGAATTTGCCAGATTGACTTTTCCCTACGAGCACGTGAACGATTTCGATGAACTTCCGATTCCGTTCAGATGCGTTGCGGTAGATCTCGTTGAAGGAACTGAAGTTGTGTTGGGCAAAGGTTCACTGGCAAGAGCTATGCGCGCAACGATGGCGATTCCGTCAGTTTTCAGTCCCGTGGAATGGGGAGATTCGTTGCTCGTTGACGGCGGTTTGTTAAATAATCTCCCGGTAGATGTCGCATTCGGAATGGGAGCGGATATAGTTATTGCGGTGGATGTCGGTGGTCAGATGCGCAATCGTGAAAAACTCGGTTCCGCGATTTCAGTATTTGAACAATCGATCGCCGTTGTCGGATTAGAGCGGGTACGCAGACACGCAGATTTAGCCGACATATACATTCGACCGGACCTTGAAGGTTATACAGCCGCCGATTTTCAGGATGATAAAGTAATCGGTATCCTCGGATGCGGTGAGAGAGCTGCACAGAGTAAAATACGGGAGACCCATGAGCTTCGCGTGAAATATAATTTACGCAGAGTCGAAAATCCTTTTGATCTGAGCGGCTTCGAAGGCAGACCAAAAATATACGATGTTCAGATTTATTCCCAGTCAACGATAGCGCTGGATGTTATTTTAAACCGGCTTGGGATTCGCCCGGACGATTATTTCGATCCGCAGAAGGTACAGAAGAAGATGTCGGAGTTACGCGCGGAAGGATACGTGGATGTAATCCGGTACGAAGTTATACCGATGTCTGATTCACATGTACGGCTTATGTTTCGAATACAGGAAATCGAGCGTCCGA
>SLQE01000178.1 GCA_007131635.1 Bacteroidota bacterium
GCATATAGCTTATTGAAGCCCGGGGAGATTGCAAACCGTACAGTCCTGCCGGATTATAAAAAATGAGAGAGGGGTCATGCCGCATAGCGACGGCACTACCGCCAATTCCGGCCATGCGGGCGCTCGCATCATTATGAATAAACGAATAAACGGAACGTCCCCCCGCCAGTGATGAGAGTGTTATAAGAAAACAGAGAAAACAAAAGAGAACAGCCCGTCGAATATACTTAAACTTCAATTTCTACTCCTTACCCGTCATTGATTAAGATTCAATAATCTACACAAAAGTGGTGAGAAATTCAAACAAAAAAAAGCCGAACCGGTAGAACAACCGATTCGGCTTATATTAGTCCGGAGGACTATCTTTAGTCACTTTTCTTACGAACACCCGCTGGTCGCGCCGCAGTTAAAGCATTTATAGCAACTGCCGCTCCGAACCATAATGCTCCCGCATTCATGGCAGGAGGGAGCATCGGCCTGCGACTCAAATATTTGATGTTCTTTCTTTTCCTGTGCCTTTGTTTGATCCTTCATACCTGCATGTAAAGACACCTGCATGCGCTGCCCTTCCCGGCTCCTGACACTACCGCCATTTTCCTGAATATTGCTTTGCGGTCGTTCGTCTTCGGGTAAAAACTTCAATCCCAGCCAGCGGAAAATATAGTCCGTTATCGACTTGGCAATCGGGATTTGTTTATTCGTTGTGAAGCCCGAGGGTTCGTATCGCGCGTGTGAGAATTTATCTGCGAGTACTTTCAGCGGCACGCCATACTGTAACGCGAGGGAGATTGCCGTTGCAAACGAATCCATCAGACCGGAGATAGTCGATCCTTCTTTCGACATTGTTATGAAGATTTCACCCGGTGTACCATCTTCATACATACCCACGGTGATATATCCCTCATGTCCGGCAATACTGAATTTGTGGGTTATAGATTCTCTTTCATCCGGCAAACGTCGCCGGGTTACCTGGCGTTCTTTCTTTTTATCGTCAAGGCTTGTGCTCAAAGGTTGTGTACGTTTTGAACCGTCGCGGTAGATAGCGATTGCCTTTAAGCCGAGTTTCCATGCTTCGATATATGCCTGAGCAATATCTTGTGCCGTTGCTTCGTGAGGCATATTCACTGTTTTCGATATTGCGCCGCTCATGTAGGGCTGTGTCGCAGCCATCATTCTGATATGACCCAGGTAATGAATGGACCGTTCTCCCTTCATCGGTTTGAATGCGCAATCGAAGACAGGCAGGTGATCCTCATGCAGATAGGGTGCTCCCTCTATAGTATCGTTCTTATCGATATACTCAACGATCTTTTTCCGTTGTTCTTCATTGTATCCGAGTTTGCGTAATGCAAGCGGTACGGTTTGATTAACGATTTTCATTAATCCGCCGCCGACGAGTTTTTTGTATTTGATAAGTGCTATGTCGGGTTCGACACCTGTCGTATCACAGTCCATCATAAATCCGATCGTGCCGGTGGGGGCGAGGACTGTTGCCTGTGAGTTACGATAACCGAACTTCTGTCCCAACTCGTATGCCTCATTCCATACGTTAACCGATTCTTCTTTTAATTCGTTTGGTAATTCATCGTTCCCGATTTTTTCCGCATGTAAACCGTGCTTCTTGATTACCCGGAGCATAGGTTCTCTGTTGATTGCGTATCCGGTGAATGGTCCGATTTGTTCGGCTATTAATGAGGATTGTCTATATGCCTGTCCGGCCATAATAGAGGTAATCGCGGCCGAATATGCTCGACCTTCATCGCTGTCGTACGGCAAACCACGCGCCATTAAGAGTGCTCCGAGGTTCGCGTAACCTAAACCCAGCGGTCGGAAATCGTGTGAATTCTTTTCGATTTTAGCGGTTGGATAGCTTGCGTTTCCGACGATGATTTCCATAGCGGTAATAGCAATATTCACGGCTCTTTTAAACCGTTCTATATCGAATTCTCCGTCGGGCCGGCGGAATTTCATCAGATTCAGCGAACCGAGATTGCAGGAGGAATTGTCGAGAAACATATATTCACTGCAGGGATTTGATGCGTTAATCGGTGCTGTATTCGGGCATGTATGCCAGTTGTTTATGGTCGTATGAAACTGCATACCCGGGTCGCCGCAAATCCAGGCAGAATCTGCGATATCATTCATTAAATCGCGTGCACGGTAGATGTCGACCGGTTCGCTATCCTTAACGGATCTCGTTGTCCATTCCTTATCCTCGAGGAGGGCACGCATAAAATCATCGGTAACCCGGACCGAGTGATTTGCATTTTGATATGCGATAGAATCGTATGCACCACCCGGAACGTTAAAACCGGGGTCATAGCCGGATTCGATTAATGCCCAGGCCTTTTTCTCTTCGTCGGCTTTACAGGTAATGAATTCTTTTATATCCGGATGATCTGCATTGAGAATAACCATCTTTGCGGCACGTCGTGTTTTTCCACCGGATTTTATGACACCGGCGAAAGCATCGTAACCTTTCATAAATGAAACCGGACCGGAGGCGGTACCACCGCCGGAAAGTTTCTCTTTTGAAGACCGTAATGTCGATAGGTTGGATCCCGTTCCGGACCCCCACTTAAATAACCGACCCTCTGTCCGGGCGAGTTGGAGGATAGATTCCATTGTATCTTCAACCGAGTTGATAAAACAGGCAGAACACTGGGGTTTTTCCTCTATTCCGCAATTGAACCAAACCGGGCTGTTAAAAGCATAATGTTGGGTTACCAAAAGATAGCAAAGTTCATGATAAAAAATTTCGGTATCCTCATCGCCGGAAAAATAACCGCCTTGCCTACCCCATTCGGTAATGGTGCGGGCAACGCGATCGACGAGTTGTTTTACACTTTTCTCGCGATTCGCTGAACCGATTTGACCATGAAAATACTTGGATACGACCACATTGGTTGCAGTCATTGACCAGGACTTGGGAATTTCCACATCTTTTTGCTCGAAAATTACCTGACCGGTCTCGTTTGTTATCGTTGCCGCTCGAAGTTCCCATTCGATTTCGTCGAACGGATGATCTCCTTTTTTCGTGAAATAACGTTCAAAACGCAATCCTTCCTCCTTTATCACTTCCCCCTGATCTGCCTTCTGCGTTGTGTTCTGTTCCATTTTTTCCGAAACTTTATTGGTTGTTTGATTACTGTGCCCCATTTGTTATCCTCCTGGTTTGCTATCTTTTTAGTAAGGATGACGGATTAGTTATTATTAATTTTTCGAGGTATTTTCTTTTCATCATTGATTACTATTTGATAACGGTGTTCAACATAGGACTTTGATTATAGGTAATTTTTTAGTCGATGTCAATAGTTTTTTAAAATAATTTTCCACATTTTATTAACTCGTATACACGTATGCTGTTTTATTAACAAGTTTTGTAATAAAAATGCTGTATCTTGTTAGTACATATGTAGTTACGGGTATTTTATAATATTTTTTACGTGCTGAACCTGTTGCTATGCCTAAACAGAATAAATCGAAATGAACATAAGATAATTTTTCCAGGCGGATAACCTGCTCGTTTTTCTCAGTAACTTAGGATGGAACAATTGATCGAATATTTACGTCACAATTACTTGAAAGCGATTGAATCTTTTTTTCGTAGAATTTCTCGATTTCTATTGATTTATACAATTTCTCGTGTTAAATTAAATAGGTTATATTATCCGTCTAAGAAATAACTTTAAGTACAGACAAGGAGTGTATTATGCAATGGAGGGCTGCTCTATCCCTTCTGCTCTGTCTATTATTGATCTTGCCGTTGTTTTCCCAGCTTGACAGAAGGTCGATTCAGGAAGAGCAGGATTATGCCTTTGCGGTCGGCCTTTTCAGGGATAGGATGTATCAAATGGCGTACGATGAATTCCGGAAGTTCATAACAAATTACCCCAATAGTGCGAAGTTAATGAATGTACGCTACTTATCGATAGAATCACTATTTTTCCTGGATAAATTTGATGAAGCGGAACGGCTCTATTCCCAATTTATTCGGGATTATCCGGTTAGTCCATATTTAGCAGATGCGTATTTCCGGCTCGGAGAGATAGCATACCGTGGAGAGCGGTATCGGGTTGCGATAAGTGCATTCCGGACAGTACTTGAATCCGAACCTTCGGAAAGTCTCGCCGGTGAAGCCGCATACTGGATTGCCGAATCATATATGAAAAGCGAGGATTATGAGAACGCACTTCGTTTTTTTCAGATGGCCTATGAACATTTTCCGCAGAGCCGATTAAGAGATTATGCTTTGTACTCGATGGGTTGGGTAAACGAGAGAAGAGGTAGGCCTGCGTCGGCGATAGAGGCTTATCAACGTTTAGTGAGGGAGTTTCCGAATAGTCCGTTATATTCTGCCGCTTATGTCCGAATCGGTGAAAATTATTTCAATGCGGAGAATTATGAACAGGCGATCGTTTGGTTAAAAGATTCGCGGGACAGAATTACCGATGATCAAAAACAGGGAGAGGCAGAATATCTTATCGGTGAATCGAATTACAAGCTTGGCAGGTTTGATGCTGCCCGTGAGAGTTATGAACGTTTTCTGTCGGATTATAGTGATCACTGGCTTGCCCGGGAAGTGCGTTACGCCTTGGGGTGGACCTATATCGAGTTAAAGGATTACGTGCAAGCGGCATCTGCATTCGAACCTCTCGCGCAGGGCGATGATAATATTGCCAAAGCTGCTTCATTACGTCACGGTTTGACATTAAAATTTGCACATCAACGGGAGCGGGCACGCGAGGTGTTACAACAAACCGCTCTACGATTTCCGGATTCACCTTTTGCCGCCGAGGCTATGTACGAGCTCGGTATGATCGATTATGAAAATGAAGATTTTGAAGAAGCGAGAAGCGCATTCGAAGTTGTTGCAACCCGGTACGGCGGGAGTGCTTTTGCGCCCCGTGCAACGCGCATGCTCGGTGAAACACACATCGCGCTCGGTGATTATACGGCGGCACGTACTGCATTTGCGTCTCTTGCAGTTATGTCGGGCATACCCGATGATCTCAAAAGCGAAGCTATGTATCAGGAAGCATGGTCACTTTACCGGCAACAACAGTACCGTCAGGCAATAGAAAAGTTCGATCAGTTCCTGCTTGCCTTTCCGAATCACACGAAAGCAATCGATGCAAACCTTTGGGCAGCGGAGTCTCATTATCAACTTGAAAATTATCGCGATGCAATTGCAAACTATGAGCGTGTTACTGCTGCGGGTACACAGCATCCGCGTTACGGTGAAGGTTTATACGGACTCGGATGGGCGAATCTGCGTGCTCAACGGTTCAGTGATGCGGTGAGGGCATTCGATGAGTTTGTCGGGAGATATCCGCAGTCTGAGTACGTTGTCGATGCCCGTTTGCGGCTTGCCGACAGTTATATGGCACTCAGCAGATATGTCGAAGCCGTATCCACATATAGAAGCGTCGTTCAAAACCACCCGAATGCAGCAGAGATCGACTACGCCCAATTTCAACTGGGACAAGGATTATTCAGATCCGGAAACAGGCAGGAAGCCCGGAATGAGTTCCGAAACCTGGTCCGGAATAAACCGGACTCTGAACTTGCACCGGAAGCACAGTATGCGATCGGCTGGACCTATTTCCAGACCCAGGAATATGACCGGGCAATTGAAGAGTTCAGAAGAACAATTGAATTATTCCCCGGGAAAGTCATCGTCCCCCGCAGTCATTACAGTATCGGTGATGCCTATTATAATAAAGGAGAATACGAAGAAGCTATAAGAGCATATCGGGAGGTTTTAGATCGCCATCCCCGCAGTCAATACGTTCCCGATGCAATTTCTGGCATCCAGTATTCATATATGTTGCAGGACAATGTTCAGGGAGCCGTGAACGTCATTGATGATTTCCTGCGTCAAAATCCGGAGAGTGAAATGGCCGACCGGTTGATGTTCAAAAAGGGAGACCTATATTTCAGTCAGCAGGATTTCCGGTCAGCAATTTCGGAATGGCGTACATTCATTAACCGCTATTCAAACAGCGAGCTCGTTTCCGATGCCTACTATTGGATCGGACGATCACATGTGATGCTCGCGAATAACAATGAGGCATTGCAGGCGTTTAATACCGTTATAAATAATTACCCGAATAGTTCGGTTTCTCCAAAAGCACTCTTCGAGGTGGGGAATATCCATTTTAATCGTCAGGCATATCGTGAAGCAATATCAACTTTTGACCGGCTCGAATCCAATTATCGAAATTCCGATGCTGCGATAGAGGGTGCGTATATTAAGGGTCTGGCTCTCACGCAATTGCAGCAGGGAGCCGCAGCACGAGCCCAGTTTGAAAAGGTCAAGACCGAACATCCCGATACACGGTTTGCTTTTCTCAGTTCTATCGGTGTAGCCCGTTTGCTGATAGGAGAGGGGGAGGTCTCAGAGGCAACACAAATGCTTCGAAGCGTTGTTTCGGCACGTACCGATGATGTTGGTGCAGAGGCACAATATTTACTTGGTAAAATCGAGTTAGATCGGGGCAATTACCAGGAAGCAATCACACAATTACTGCGGGTACGTTATGTGTTCCCGGGTATAACCGAGTGGATTGCCCGGTCACAACTTGCGCTCGGTCAAGCGTACGAGGCGACCAATCAGATTACACGTGCCCGCGAAACATATCAAACTTTGATACAACAACATAAAGAAACCGAATTTGCCCGTGAAGCTGAAATGAAATTGCGGAGGCTAGGAAGTTCATGATAAAATCAATCGCTATTAGCATTTTCATTGGAATGATGAGCATCTCATCGGTTTATACACAGGAACAGGAGCGCCCCACACCGCCGCCGCGGGAGACTCAAATTCCGGAAGCGGAACGAATCGAACGGGAAGAACCGCGACGGGATCGCCTGCCTGATTTTGAGCTTCCTGAATACGTGATAACGGGTCGTGCAACATTCAGACTTCCTTATGTGCAAAAAGCCAAGATAAACGAACAAAGTGTTTATATCCCGACCATAGCGAGTCATATGGCCGGTGTCGACAGAGATATTAAAACGACTCCGGTTGAAATACCCACGCGATCTTTCGGTGATTTCAGAGCCGCACCGAGGATGCAATACGGCCACCTCAGAATTGGGTATGGTCGCTTTAAGACACCGGTGCTCTCCGGGTGGGCTAATTTCAGCAGCACACCATGGGATGCATCCGGACGATTTTTTTATGCGAATACGGAAGGACATAGACCCTTTGCGAGCGGGTACGATGTCGATGGACAATTTCAATTTGGTTATCGTATACCCGACACTGCACCGGCCTTTTTCCGCGGGGGCAGACCAAACATAACGATCGGTTTCGAGGGATTGAAATATGGATTATCCCGGCCGACGAGTATGCAACCCCCGGTTAACAATAATGATGATAACGCCGGAGGAGATGCATCGGATGTCCGGAAAAGATCCTTACGGTCTGACTACTCTCAAATCGGTTTTCAGTCGGGTCACGATGCACCTTTTGATTATGAATTTCTTTTTACATGGCGGGGATCGACTCATAAAGATGAAGACGGCATTATTCCACAAATTAATGAGCACCAATATAATCTAAACTTTACAACACTCGGGTATATCGGACCCCTTCGTTTCCGTACAGGTGTTGAATACAGGGCAGATAATCTGGATTTTGAGACAAATGACATCCTGAATAATCCTCGTTTCTTTAAAGGAGCTTTAACGGCACATTTCCCGCTCGTTGAGAGATTCCTTCTCCTTGAACTCGGGGGCAGTTACTATGCAACACGTGGAACACATACCAATTACACATCGTCACTGAAACCGTTTGTTGAAATACGGCTTCTCCCCGCGCGAACGCTCACAGTATATACACGGTATGCACCGGATATCGCGCATCGGTCACTGTACTCGCTACAGTCTCTGCATCCCTACATCGGCTGGTGGATGACCCGGCCGAACGGCACGACGACGTTCATCGATCCACGGGACAGAGCTGTGATGCCATCGCTCAGGATTATGCCTAGCGATGAAAAGATCAATATTACATTGGGAGGGGAATACATTCCTGATCGACGTGTGAATCTTCATCTGTACACGCAGTACAGGGAGATTGAATCGTACCCGGCTTTTGAATCAACGGATATTTATGGAACAACGAATCTGACATACCTTGGAAAAACAAAACTCTTATCCCTTCACGCGGATGGGCGTTATGCGATAACGGATCGGGATATTCTCACTATGCAGATGAGGTTTTCTTACTCAGATAATGATTTTTATAATGAAACCGTACCGCTCGTCGCACCTATAGAAATTGCATCGATGTATACGCGTGAATTCCGCTTCGGTTTGAGGGTTTCCGCGGGATTTGAATTTCTTTACCCCCGCCGGGCAACGTATATTGACAGCGGATCGGAGTCACTTGGCACACTCGTGAATGTTAATCTTGATGTTCAATATCAATTTCATGATATTATGGGTGTATATATAACGTTCGATAACTTATTAAATCAATCATACGAAAGATACTATACTTATATCGCGCGTCCTTTTTATTTGGAAGGCGGTATACAAATAATTTTTTAAAACAAATTATATAGGAGACTATGATTATGCCGGACATCA
>SLQE01000076.1 GCA_007131635.1 Bacteroidota bacterium
AGAGGTAAAAGACTTTCAATCCATCAAAGGGAAAGGCGTTGAGGGAATTGTGAACGGAAAGAAGATAACGGTTGCAAGTCCCGGCTACCTGAAAGAGCTAAATCTATCGGTCGAAAACGAAAAACTTGACGAACTCGGTTCGCAGGGTAAAACGGTCGTGTATGTTGTCGTCGACGGTAAACTAAAAGGTGCAGTCGCACTTGCCGATATCATACGCGAAGAATCGAAACAAACGATAAAACGACTAAAAGAGATGGGCATCCAGGCAATGATGCTGACCGGCGACAACAAGAAAGTTGCAGCGTATGTCTCAAAAGAACTCGGCCTCGACGATTTCTTTGCAGAAGTTTTGCCGGATGAAAAGGCAGAGAAAGTAAAAGAAATTCAGTCACGGGGATTGATAACCGCAATGGTTGGCGACGGCGTAAACGACGCTCCCGCCCTTGCGCAGGCGGACGTCGGCATTGCCATCGGGGCAGGGACTGATGTCGCTGTCGCAACAGCCGATGTCGTGCTTGTTCGCAATAATCCACTTGATGTGATAGCAATACTCGGATTAGCACGTGCAACGTATCGTAAAATGGTTCAGAATCTCGGGTGGGCGACCGGGTACAATGTGGTAGCAATTCCGGTCGCGGCTGGTGTGTTGTATACGTATGGTATAGTTCTGGTTCCGGCGGTTGGTGCTATGTTGATGTCGTTGAGTACGGTGATCGTTGCGATTAATTCGAGGTTTCTGAAGGTGTGATGGGGCATGGCGTGTAGCGCATAGCTTTTGCCGCAAAGAGGGATGAAAACTCAGATTAATATGTATCCACAACATTGTATTTTATCCCACACTTTGCTAATTTCAGACATATATCTCGCCATCGTACGTTTATCCAGAAATGCTGTCACATACACCATACCAACCGTTTCTCGATAAATATTGCCTACTTTTGTCAGTAAGTAATATCGAATTAGCTTTTTTCCCATTCAGCTTCGACCAGGGAACATTACCCCTTTCTATTTTTACCCAGCAAAAAATGTCGGAATCCCTTAAAATATACACCGTTACAAAAACTGCGTGGAATTATCGCTACAATTTCCCCGTCATCTTCCAACAGAAGTATGCTTAGTGCTAATAAAACCCGTGTATAGATTTGAGATTTCGATTCCTATGCTGGTAAATCACGTCTGTATTGAGAATTTGTGTTTATCGTCTTATAAGGCGGGTTCATAATACAGTGGGTATACTTTTTGGCTTCAGAAGGAAACAACCCGGCTCCGGGATCAAGTACAGACAGAGGATTATCAAAATCCTGAAATAGAGAAGCCATATACCTTGAGATTGCAGCAGATGTAAAAAATTGACTAAATTCTAATTTTCTGGCTTCATCAGAATTTTGACTGGTAATTAGCCGTATATTTTCTATTTGTTCGAAAAAACCGTCTGTCTATCTATTTTGATTATTCCAGCTGGTATTGGGATTCCAAATATTGGATTTTCTTCTTCGCTATTGACCCTGATTAAAACAAATGTTATACTCATTACGAATATAATAAAAATATTGTTCTACTATCAATAAACAAGGAGGATGTGTTATGAGTTATTATTTTTCACGTATCCTGGATGACTCCTTCGATCATTCGATTGAGCGTATAACGAATGCTTTACAGGAAAGAAAATTCGGTATTCTTACCGAAATTAACGTAAAGGAAACGCTAAAGAAAAAACTTGATATCGATTTTCACCAGTACAAAATTCTCGGTGCATGCAATCCATCGTTTGCGCACAAAGCACTTACCTGCGAGGATAAAGTCGGTACCATGCTGCCATGTAATGTTATTGTACAGGAAATTCCCGACGGGAAAACAGAAATCGCTGCAATTGATCCTCTTGAATCGATGAAGGCCATCAAGAATGATAATCTGAAAAAAATTGCCGAAGAAGTGAGGCAGATGCTGAAAGATGCAATCGAAAACGCGTAACCCGATTTACCGATAAAATATTTTTGAGCAATGTAATCTTTCCGGAAGCAATAAATATAAAGGAAAATATGTATGCTACAGGTATTACCGAACCTGCATCCGATTGTTGTTCATTTTCCGATAGCACTTGTCGTCGTTGCCATTATTATCGACATTGCGCGGTTGTTCAGAAATAAAGAGGTGTGGTTAAACTGGACGGCGGTGCTGCTTTATTCCCTCGCGGCTGTCGGGGCGATTGCCGCGTATGTGAGCGGTCAGGCTGCTCTGGAGACAGTATCGATACCTGCGGAAGCACGGGGCGCACTCAGCGCACATGAGAGTTTTGCTTTATACACAACGGGAAGTCTTGTCACCTACGGCTTAATACGGATAATTTTAGTCTCCCTCGAAGTTAACCAATCAATACAAAATCTATTCATTCTCCCCGCCATAGGGATTGTATTTTTAATCTATGTCACAGCATATCGCGGAGGTGAACTTGTATATACACACGGAATCGGTGTGACCAGCGCTCAAACGGATCGTCCGATGTTCATGAATTACTCACCGGATACGGTTCCATTTCTGGATGATCATGGTAATCTTTTCTGGAGTATTGGAAGTAATAGCAGGCATTATTTTCCTTTTTTATTTCATCCTCTCACCGGAGCGGACGTGCTTTTACCCGCTGATTATCTGGATCTAACCACCGGAAATACTACACTCGCACTTGAACTGCAACGCGATACTCCGACAATATGGGTTACAGGCAGGGATTTAGATTATATTCAACTGACGGCTTCGATAAATCCCACGGATCTTAAAGGAAAGTTTGGTTTAGTATACAATGTTCTTGATATCAAAAACTATAATTTTGTATTCTTTGAAAATAATCACGCGTCTGTGGGAAGATTAGAAAACGGTTTGAAACGTATCCTAGATACAAGGTCGGTGGATCTCTCGGGATGGCACAATATAAAAATTGTACGTTCCGGTGTCCATTATTATACTTACATTGATAATCTGAAAAAACTGCAGATGCCTTGCCCTGCCGCGTTACCGGGAAAAACCGGTATATATATTCACGGAACAGGTGTGCTTTATTTAAACGAGTGGATAATAGAGGGAATATAAATAATTAATACCAGCTTAATGAACTATCTCTCGCTGTAGAATATGCCAAAGAATGTTAATTTCAGGTACGGTGAATTACCATTGAACATGAGTAACATTCGACACAGTCTACCTCCTTCTCGTATCATCTGGAGTAGTCTTACATTCTACAGCGAGAGACAATAAATTATTTCAGTACCTTCTCAAGTATTCCTCTTACGTTGCCGCCGCCTTTGGATTGGACGAACTGTAAAATTATCGGAACAAATTTGTTGACAAGTTTTGGATCCAGATCAAGTTTTTTAAACCCACTTGCAAGTGCAGCAAGATTGCCGAGTTTGCCGGCACCGCCGCCAAGTGATGAAGTCAAACCACCGAGTGCACCGGCGATACCACCGGCTTTCGGCGCAGCCGATATGAGCTTATCGACATCCGGAATTGTACCGGCTACTTTACTGAAATCAGCCCCCCCTAATTTACTCTTTGCCATCTGCAGTAACAGACCGGCTCCGCCTGTAGCTTGTTTATCGGAGATACCGAGCTGGCTGGTTAAGACTTTGACAAGATCCATAAATAAATTCCTTTATTAATTATGATTGAGTTGTTGATTATAGAAAAACCCAATAACACCACATCCCGACTTCATTCCCGAATAATATAGTTATATATATCAGATGTAGCAATAGCCCGGCCTCATCGTATGCAATATTATATTGCCATTATTCGTCATTCGATCAATGTTTTCAAACAGACAGCTGCTTCCCAGCCTGATAGTGCGGCACCTTCCACCGACGGACCGCCAAAGGCATCTCCGGCAAGAATGAGCGGTGGGTAATCGCAAACGATGAGGCATGCATCCTCAGAGACACCAACTGGTTTACTGTACAGCCATCCGTGTACCTGATAATCAACGACATCGGACACTAAAAAGGCCTCAGCAGCCATGAGTAGTTCCTTTCCGACTTCTTTTCTATCCTTTTCCCAATTCTCCGAACTGAACGAAGCATTCGCATGAATAGTAACGGCCGGTATAGTGGATATCTTTTTAACATAATTATCCGCAATCCAGGCAATAGGGCCGCTCTCCGGTGCGAATCCTCCGGGAGAAGGAATCTTTACCGGTCCATCGGTTATTGCCATTACGGCGATACAGGGTTCATAAGTAATACTCTCGAGGCGATTTTTCATTTTTGTGGCCAGTTCAATACCACCTGACTTGATCAATTCAAGAGATTGTGGTACGGGAGCGGTTAGAATTATGGAGTTGGCGAAAATTTTCTCGTTATTCTCAAATATTGCCACGAATCGTTTCGAATCATTGACGAGTGATATTACACGATTTCCGGGAAATACTGATAGATCTTTTGCCAGGTATTTAGCGATCGCTGTCATTCCCGAGTTTCCACGCCAACGTGGATGGTCTTCTGAATGCGTACCGGAATTCCGGTACCATTCAGTGACCACACCAGCTTTTTCCCATTCCTGAATAGCAGCGGCAAATCGAGGATGCCTTGCCGTTATAAACTGTGCTCCGTGGTCGAATGTTGCCTGTCCGATCCGACGAGTCGCAAGACGTCCTCCCACGCCGCGCCCTTTGTCAACGACAATCACACGATGCCCTGATTTTTTTATTTCAGTAGCTGCCAGCAATCCGGCTATTCCCGCACCGATAATTAATACGTCCGTTTCCGGGTTTGAATTTTTTGAGTGTATCATAAATGTATCCCTTTGGATGTTCACTTTGTCTCGGTATTGTTAGAAATTATGAAAAACACCGGATTTTATACATAATCCTAAAATAATCTCATCGTGTTAACAATATATATAACGAACTAGGTTCCACTGTTTTTTGGGATCACAGTACCGGAATTCGACACAATTTGATTTGATCGGAGCCTTTTGTCAGAACCTTTCCTGAATACCTTGATAAATAGTATTATTTTAACTACAATATGTAAAATAAAAAAATCTTATTCCATCAACGACAGACCCTACTACCATGAATAATCGAATAATTCCCTTGATTCTTATTATTTTTCTGTTAATACCATCGGTTGTGTTCTCTCAGAATGTTCTCACATTCGAGGATGTTATGAAGTTTGAGGAAATCCGCCATCCCGTCATTTCCGGCAATGGAAAATGGATAGCTTTCAGCGTCTGGCCGGAGCGCGGCGACGGGGAAGCACGCATAAAAAATATCGACGGCAGCAAGGTGTATACCATCGTGAGAGGTGAACGTCCGCAAATATCCTCTGATGGAAATTGGGCCGCGGCAAGAGTGCAACCTCCGTTCCTCGAACGGGAAAAAGCGGGAAGAGATGCTCCGAGGACCGGACTCGAACTGGTCAGCACATCCGATGATAGTGTGTATACCTTCGAGGAAGTACAAAATTTTGAATTCTCAAATAATAACCGTTGGCTGGTCATCAGGCACTACCGTCCCAAAGAACTTGACGATCACGCTAAGAAAAACAAACTTATCGGTTCTCCCGTTACTTTATTCCAACTCACTAACGGAGATACAAGGACTATTCCGTTTGTGAACGAGTCAGCAATAGACAGTTCCGGACAGTATTTCGTGTATGGCGTGGTAGATACGACCGGTAAAGAAAACGGCATTTATGCGATAGATTTAACGGAAAACATTGACAATACCAGAAAAATCATCGGTAGTGATGATGCATATTTTAATAACATTACCTGGGATAATTCCAGATACCGTACCGCATTCACTGCCACCGTTCTCGATACCGCGCAGGAATATCGGCCTCAGGATGCTTCAATTGTCGTATGGCAGACAATGCAGACAGACGGAGATACTATCGTAAGTCCGGACATGATACCCGAAGGGTATCGACTCCGTGAGCAAAACGAACTTACGTGGACAAAGGACGGTCGTCGGCTGTTCTATGGTCTGATGCTTGATGAAATGGTTTTGCTCGATGAAAAAGAAGAAAAAAGCGATTCTCTTACCGCGGAGAATTTGTATGATATTGATTTTATCTTACAGGAGGTAAGCTCTGATGTCTGGCACTGGGATGATCCGCTTATTAAAACCAATGAACGCCGGACATGGAACCGGAGAAAGAATCATCTCTACAAATCTGTGTACCATTTCGATAGCGGAGAGTCTGTACAGCTTGCTACGGAGAACCTCCCTGAAATCAGCGATACTCAAAATCCACATGTTGTCCTCGGCACGTCTATACTTCCCTATCGAAAACTTATAACGTGGGACGGTAGCTATAACGATGTATATCTCGTTGATTTATATACCGGGGAACAGGAGCTGCTTTTCGAAATGATGCGTTTTACTCCCGTTTTGTCGCCAAGCGGAAAATACCTTGCGTATTTCGATGAGAAGGACTGGCACTTATATAACGTTGAGCACAGAGAAGTAGTAAATCTGACTGCAAATATTGATATACCATTCGAGAATGAGGACAATGACCGTCCGATGCCCTCCTGGCCGTACGGTATTGCCGGCTGGACCGACGATGACCATGCGGTGTTGATTTACGATAAGTACGATATCTGGCAGTTTGATACACAGTCCGGAGATGCCGTAAAGTTAACAGACGGTCGGGATGAAAATAGAATATTCCGCATTCGTAATTTCGATTCGGATAGAGAGACATTTGCACCGGATGAAGAATTGTTGCTCGAAATGTACCACGATTTGAATAAAAACTACGGTTTTTATCGCGGACGCATCGGTCGTAGGGATGTGACACGGCTGCTCGAAGATGATGTAAAATATTCGTTTGTTGCAAAAGCCGAAAAAAACGATCGCATACTATTCACGGTCGAACGATATGATACTTTCCCGAATCTATGGATTGCAGAAAATAAACGATTTCGTAACACGAGAAAAATTACTGATCTGTATGATGATCTGACCAAGCGATTTGCGTGGGGACACGCGGAGCTAATAAGCTGGTTGAACGTTGATGGTAAGGAAGTCCAGGGTATTCTCATATACCCCGGAAATTATGAACGAGGGAAACGTTACCCTGTATTGGTTTATTATTACGAGCGTTTTTCTCAGCGACTGCACGATTTTAATCATCCCTACACCAACCATCGTCCGGTCTTTGCACAATACGCGAGCGACGGATATGCGGTATTTCTACCCGATATCTGGTTTGATGTCCCATTGCCCGGTTACTCGGCAACAAAGAATCTTGTGCCGGGTGTGCAGAAACTTGTCGAAATGGGGATAGCCGACCCGCAGGCGATTGGACTGCACGGTCACTCATGGTCGGGATATCTGACTGCACACGTTATAACACAGACGGACATATTTGCAGCGGCAGTCGCCGGTGCCCCCGTATCGAATATGACAAGCGCATACAGCGGTATTCGCTGGGGTACTGGTCTGGCACGACAATTTCAGTATGAGCAGGCGCAGAGCCGACTCGGAGTGAATATGTATGAAAATCGAAAACCGTACATTGAGAACTCCCCCGTTTTCTTTGCCGATAGAATAAATACACCGCTACTCATTCAATTCGGAGATAAAGATGAAGCGGTACCGTGGGAACAAGGAATTGAATTGTATCTTGCATTGCGGAGGCTCGAAAAAGATGCGGTTTTTTTACAATACCACGATGAACCACACCATCTTCAGAAATATGCCAACAGATTAGATTATGCAATCAAAATGAAAGAGTACTTTGATTCCTATCTGAAAGGCCTAACTCCGCCCGAATGGATAGTGAATGGTATACCATACAAAGAAAAATAATATGCTAGAATATAATTTATATGTTTAACTATAAAATACTATTGATATACTGTTTAGCTTAATATATTTAAAGTTAATTCTACTTTCTTCCATATATATACGTCATATGCATTAGTTTCTCTTTTATATCCGGGGTTATTTCTTCTTTCCGGAATCGCCATTCCCAGTTACCATTTGAAGTCGCGGGCCGATTCATCCTGGCTTCACTTCCCAGGGATAGTATATCCTGCAAAGGTATGATTATGATATTAGCGACAGAAGCCATTGCCAAACGGTTAAATTCCCAGGAAATTTCTTCGCCGGATATGGGTTTGCCGACATAATCAAATATGCGGGCCCGGTCTGACTCGCTTGCCTCATCTTCGAACCATCCGCGAACGGTATTGTTATCATGAGTTCCCGTATAAACAATACATTCCTTGATATGATTATGCGGTATATAGGGACCTTTGTGCATATTATCAAAAAATGCAAATAACAATACCTTCATACCCGGAATAGCATATTTGTTCATTATTTCGCGCACATCGGGAGTAATAATGCCAAGATCTTCCGCTACCAGTGGCAAACTGGGAAAAACTTTACTGATCGTATTCATAAAATCGGTGACGGGTACATCGACCCACCTGCCGTTGACAGCTGTTTTCTCGTGTGCTCCCACCTCCCAATACGCGATGAGACCACGAAAATGATCGATTCTAAGTAAATTAAAT